>JBBIUL010000008.1:0-18892 GCA_037440265.1 Nitrospira sp.
TCAAGCACAAACGGATTGCCTTTGCTGTCGACTCTCAGGTCAACCCTGGTTGCGCCGCTGCAGCCGAGCGCAATATGCGCTGCAAGCGCTGTTGCAGCACACCTGTTGTATAACGCTTTAGGTATCGGCGGAGGGAGGAGATATTCCGTAAATCCTGTTGTGTATTTTGCCTTGTAATTATAGAACTCAAGGGAAGTCCTTACTTCCACCCCGCCGAGGATCCGGTTATTCAGTATCCCTATCTGGATCTCTTTCCCGGCTATATACTGTTCGACAATTACCTTATTACCATAACCAAAGGCCTTTTTCAGCGCGTCAGTCATCCGGACTCTATTCTTGACGATTTCAACACCGATGCTCGAACCCTCTGAGACCGGCTTAACGACCCACGGCAGGGCAAACGGCATTGATACACCGGAGCGTCCCGGTGTGAGTTTCTTGCCCTCACGCATTGAATCGTTCGTAACCACCCTGAAGGGAGGCACAGGGATTCCGTGGTAGAGAAATGCTTTCTTGGAAGCCTCTTTGTCCATGGCAAGTGCTGATGCAAGCACCCCTGAACCGGTATACGGGATGCCCAGCACTTCAAGCATTCCCTGCACTGCCCCGTTTTCACCATGTCCGCCATGGAGTGCGATAAAAGCAGCTTCTATCCCCTTCCTCTTCAACACTGCACAAAGGTCTTCTTTGGCATCTATTTTTACGGCATTATATTTCCGGGCCTTCAGGGCACTAAACACGGCCTCTCCGCTCCTGAGCGACACATCCCTTTCTGCTGACCTGCCTCCCATCAGCACCCCTATCTTCTTTTTTCGTAAAACGCTCTTTTTCATGATGTCATCATTCTCCCGACCAGTTTTACCTCAGGCTCAAGAACATACCCGGTTTTTCTCCGTACCAGATCCGAGACCTCGTTCATAAGACTCAAATATTCAGATGCAGTGCCGGAGCCTCTGTTTATAAAAAAATTCGCATGGGTCATGCTCACCTCTATCCCGCCGTTTCTCATGCCCTTGCCGCCTGCCTCATCAATCAGCCTGCCGGCAGGAACACCATCAGGATTTTTGAATACGCAGCCTGCTGATCTTTCAGAGATAGGCTGCCTTTGTTTTTTCTCAGAAAAGAACTGCTCAGTTCTGGCAGAAACCTGCTCTTTTTCGTCTCTCCTGAGGCTGATGTTTGCGCTCAGCACAATATCATCCTGTGCAATGCCGGATGTTCTGTAGCCGAACCCGAGTCCTTCGGCCTTAAACCGGTCAAGTCTTCCGTCAGAATCCATGATCGCCACTGAGACCAGCACATCCTTTATCTCATACCCGAAAGATCCTGCATTTCCCCATATCGCCCCTCCTACTGTCCCCGGTATGCCGGTAAGCCCCTCGATCCCGGAATATCCGTGTTCCCTGCAGAAATTCACCAGACGCTGAAGCTGCACCCCGGCTTCCACGAACAGCTCGACCTGTTGATTGCCTTCCTTAAGCACCTCAATTCGCCTGAAAGCCTTCAATGACATGACAACACCCTCAATGCCTTCATCACTCACTACAGTATTCGTCCCACCCCCAAACGGCAGGTAAGGGAGCGACTTGTTCTTCATGATGACCACGATATTTCTGAGAGACAGCGGTTCTTCAGGAACAACCATCACATCAGCGGGACCTCCGATTGCAAGACTGGTATGGTTTTCCATGGGGACATCAAACTGTATGTCCCCCTGATAAGCGCCTTCCAGCATGTCATGCCATTCCTGCCTGCTAAGCATTGCCCATCCTCTCAACCATCTTTTCGCCGATCTTCCATACATCTCCTGCGCCAAGGGTCAGCAGCATATCTCCTTCTCTCATTTCTGATATGATCTGATCCATGGCCGTTTCCCTGTCAGGGGCATAAGAAACCTTCTTGTGGCCTTTCCCGGTTATCATTTCAGACAATCTGTTTGAATGGATGCCTTCAATGGGCCGCTCCCCTGCAGGGTAAATATCAAGCAGGAACAGTCGGTCACAGTCTGAAAATGACAGAGCAAAATCCTCCATCAGGTCCATGGTCCTTGTATACCGGTGAGGCTGAAAAAGCACAAAGAGCCTCCCTTCCCTGCCAAGGCAACTCAGGTTCTCCCGTGCTGCCGAAAGCGTTGCCCTTATTTCAGTGGGGTGGTGCCCGTAGTCATCATAAACCCTGATACCGCTTACCTCTCCCTTGAATTCAAACCTGCGCTGAATGCCGCTGAAGGCATGGAGGGCATCCCGTATCCCGGCTGGGTCCATCTTCAGCTCAAGCCCGACCCCTATACATGCAAGGGCATTCAGGACATTGTGCATTCCGGGGAGCGGCACGGAAAACCTCCCGATCACATTGCCATGGTAAATCACCTCAAACGAGGAAGACATAAAGCCTTTTTCGATATCAGCCGCGTAGAGGTCAGATGAGTCGGAGAACCCGTATTTGACCAGTCGCCTGTGTATACCGGGCACCAATTCCCTGAGCATCTCGTTTTCAATGCAGACAAACGCAGAACCGTAAAACGGCACTTTGTTCACGAACGACAGAAAGGCGCCCTTCAGTCTGTCCATATTTCTGAAAAACTCCATATGCTCCCTGTCTATATTCGTCACAACAGCAATCGTCGGAGACAGCATGAGAAACGATCCGTCGCTCTCATCAGCTTCAGCAACAAGAAACTCCCCGCGGCCGAGCCGTGCGTTGCTGCCGATTCCCTTCAGTTTCCCGCCGATGATTATGGTCGGGTCCAGTCCTCCGTGGCCGAGGACCGTCGAAATGAGTGATGTGGTAGTTGTTTTCCCGTGCGCCCCTGCAATGAGTATGCTGTATTTCAGCCGAGCAAGCTCGGCAAGCATCTCTGCACGGGGAATCACAGGGACAGAAAGCCTCTTTGACGCAGCCACCTCAGGATTGTCCTGCGACACCGCTGATGAAGTGACCACAACATGGGCCCCGCCGATATTTTCCTCTCTATGCCCTATATGGATCTTTATCCCCATTGCCTTGAGGCGTTTCGTCGTTTCCGTCTCTTTCAGGTCTGAGCCGGTCACCTCATATCCCAGGTTGTGAAGCACCTCTGCGATGCCTGACATGCCAATCCCGCCAATCCCGACAAAATGTATTATCCTGTATTTTTCAAACACCTTTTCTCCTGCACCTCATCAGATCGTCAGCTGTTTTCGGCTCTTTTCCCTCGTCGTGCCTGAAGCCTTTGCAAGGCTCACCGCAATATCGACTATTTTATTGCAGGCATCAGGCCTCCCGAGTCCCCTGCTCGCCCGCTGCATTTCAGCCCTTATTGAATCGTTTCCGTACATGTCCTTAATGTGTTTTGCAAGTGCCTCTCCCGTAAGCTCGCTGTCCATGAGCATAAAGGCAGCTCCCATCTCCCTCAGTTTGACCGCGTTCATCTCCTGATGCCTGCCTGCCGCGTACGGGTAGGGGACCAGAATCGCCGGCTTCCCGAGCGAGGTAAGCTCTGCCAAGGTTGTTGCCCCTGCCCTTGAGATCACCATGTCCGCCACGGCATATGCTTCTGCCATCTGGTAGATGAAAGGCGTCACGGTCCCTTTGATGCCGGCCTTCCGGTATGATTCCCTGACGCTTTCATAGTCCTTCTCACCGGTCTGATGGAGGAACTGCACCTTCTCCCTGATGTCAGGCATATGGTTCAGCGCATTTACCATAGCCCTGTTGATCGACCGTGCACCTGAACTGCCGCCGAAGACAAAAATCGTGAACAGGTCCTTGCTGAGCGAAAACAGCCGGTACGCTGATTCGCGGTCACCCCGCAGTATTTTTGAACGGATCGGGTTTCCGGTGAGGAATGTCTTGCCCATGGGAAAGGCCGGAATGCTCTCCTGATACGTCACGCATATTTTCCTGACAAACTTCCCGAGCAGCCTGTTCGTCAGACCGGGGATTGAGTTCTGCTCATGTATCATAGTCGGGATTGATTTCAAATGAGCCATAAAAACAACGGCCCCTGAGGCATAACCGCCGACCCCGATCACAAGGTCCGGAGATGTTGTCTGAAGAATCCTGTACGCATCGGCAACAGACAGGAACATTTTGAAAAACGCCCTGAGCTTGCCGAATACCGACAATCCCACAATCCCTTCTGCCCTTACAAACCTGATCGGATATCCCTCCCTGGGGATGATCCTCGCTTCAATGCCGTGCTCAGTCCCGACAAAAACCACCTCATGCTGAGGGTCTCTCTTTTTGAACTCTTCGGCCAGTGCGAGCCCCGGAAAGAGGTGCCCCCCGGTGCCGCCGCCGGCAATTATTATCTTCAAAGCTTGTACCCCTTACGGTTATATATGTTCCTTCGTGCAATACGTCTGGCCTTCATATGGTCTGCATCCTCAGCAAGTATTTCTTCGTCCCCTTTCGATATCCGCAGGAGGATCCCAACAGCAATCATATTAACCAGCAGCGCTGATCCCCCATAGCTCATAAACGGGAGCGGCAGTCCCTTGGTAGGGACAAGACCGGTAACAACCGCAAAGTTGATCAGCGCCTGGATGGATATCATCATGATCAGCCCATAGGCAAGGTAATAGACAAAGCTGTCCTTCGACTGATTGGCAACGGAACAGCCACGGACAAAAAGTGACACAAAGAGCACCAGCACAATAGCAGCGCCGATGAGGCCCAGCTCCTCCCCGACAAGGCAGAAAATGAAATCAGTATGGGAGGCGGGCAGGAATGAAAGTTTCTGTTTGGATTCACCAAGTCCGAGACCGGTGAGTCCGCCGCTCCCGAGCGCGATAAAAGACTGCACCAGCTGGAACCCGCTCCCCTGAGGGTCCTTCCATGGATCCAGAAAAGAGGTAATCCTCCTGAGGCGGTATGGTTCCATGACAAGCTTGTATATGACCGGCAATGCGAGCACCATAATCGAGCCGATATACCGGAGCCGCATCCCGGAGATGAAAAGCAATGCCAGGGTCAAAATACCGAGACTCATGGTTGCACCAAAATCAGGCTGCTTGAGAAAAACAACCTGAAACACTGCCATGACAACCAAAGGCTTTACAAACGACGAGAAGCGCTCTGTGCTGTAGTCCGGCATCGACATGTATCTCGCAAGGAATATGACCATGGCGAGCTTTACAAGCTCTGACGGCTGAAAGGTAGTGGGCCAGAGCCTGATCCACCGCCGCGCACCTCCGGCGCTTACCCCGAGATGGGGGATAAAGACAAAGAGAAGGAGTACAAACGAAAAAACAAGCAGGGGCACAGCCATTTTCTTTAAGGTAGAAGGTTTTATTTTATATGCAACAAACATGGCAATAAATCCAAGCCCGACCGTGAACAGATGCCTCTTGAAATAATAAAATTCGGTAATCTTCTTTTTTGCCAGCAGGGGCGTCACAACCGAGGTTGAACTGTAGATCATCAGGCCGCCGAATGCGAGCAGAAGGAGCATGAAGAACAACAGCAGCTTGTCATACGACCTGGCCTGCGGTCCTATTATGCCGGGAAGATGACTATTCATTGCTTCCCCTCAATTCCATGACAAGATTCTTGAACTGCCGTCCCCTGTCCTCAAAATCCTTAAACATATCGAAACTTGCACAGGCAGGAGACAGCAGCACAACATCCCCTTGTTCAGCAAGGCCGCGCGACAGGAAAACCGCCTCCCGCAAATCCTTTGCCATTTCCGTGTGTACAAGGTCGCCAAGCGCGTCCCTGATCTTCCGGCCTGCTTCACCTATCAATACGATCGCCTTAATTTTCCTCTTGACAAGGTCTCTCAATACTGAAAAGTCACCAGCCTTGTCCCTGCCCCCTGCTATCAGTACCAGCGGCTCAGTAAAGCTTTCAATTGACTTGACAACAGCACCTACATTGGTCCCCTTTGAATCATTAATGTACCTGACACCGTCAAGCTCCCTGACGAACTCAAGCCGGTGTTCGAGACCAGCGAACTCTTCAAGGGCATTTATCACTGCCTCAGCAGGGCAGTTTGCAAGGAGAGCCATGGCTGCAGCAGCCATGGCATTCTCCAGGTTGTGGACCCCTTTGATCCGAATACGGTCAGCGGCAATCAGCGGGAAATGCGGCCCTCCTGCCGACGGTCCCGGCATGTTGCAGTAGACCATGCCGTTTTTACAATATATGCCGTCAACCTGATTGGTGCGGCTGAAAAAAACAATGTTGGGTTTTTCCTGCTTCCTGCCCAATACCTCCGTTTTCAGTCTGGCTGTTTCAGGATCATCCGCATTGAGCACAAGGTAGTCCCCGGCTTTCTGGTTGAGAAACATTCTTGCCTTTGCCTCCCGGTATTCGCCCATGGAGTGGTAGCGGTCGAGGTGATCAGGGGTAATATTGAGTATCGCTGCAACAGACGGCCTGAACGTGTCTATGGACTCAAGCTGGAAGCTCGACACCTCGGCAACAACATATTCAATATCGTGGACAGTGCCTGCGGCATGACTGCCGTTCAGCATGCTGCGTATCTCGTCAGTAAGCGCATTCCCGATGTTGCCGCCAAGGAGTGTCTTGCGGTTGTTTTTTCTGAGCATGTAATCAAGGAGCGTGGTAGTGGTCGATTTCCCGTTGCTGCCGGTGATCGCAAGAAAGGGAACCGGATGATCCTCTCTCAAGCTGTCCAGTATCTGATAGGCCAGTTCAAGCTCTCCAATGACAGGGATACCCTTTGCCTTTGCAGACGCTACGGGGGGGATGTCAAGAGGCACACCCGGACTCATGACAATCATATCAGCAGAGAGGAAAAGGTGATCAGGATGCCCGCCAAGGGCGCGCCTTACCCCCGGCACAAGCCTGCGGGCAGAGTCAGCGAGCAGATCTTCTGTATTGATGTCGGTAACCGTCACAACAGCCCCCATCCCGGACAGGCAGTTTGCTGCCCCGATTCCGCTCCGTGCCAGTCCTACAACAGTCACGTTCTTACCCTCTATCTGCATCTTCTTTCTTGTTGACAACATTCGATTTATCAGTCTTTATGCCTTTTTTTGCCGGTCGCACGCTCTTTTTTGATGAAACCGTCTTCTTCGTCGAAACAGACGGTTTTTTAATCTTTTTCTTCTTGACCAGTTTCTTCTTCGGTTTATATTTTGCTTTTGGAGTATATGATGTTTTCTTTATGTTCGCCGCTTCATAGTCTGCCTTGTTGACGTACACCACCGGCTCTTCATGGTTATGCAAAACCCTCGAGCCGAATGCCACAAGATCCTCGGTTTCTTTCCAGAGCAGGTCTCTTGTCGGCGCCCCAAGGAGTGCCACAATAATGGTATCCTTGTCACGCTCTGCTGCGCTTACAAAGCAGTGACGAGCCTGCCGGGTATACCCTGTTTTTCCGCCGACAAGTTCTTCATCGCTCCAGAGCAGTCTGTTGGTGTTTTTTACAAAAAACGTCTTGCCTGATTCTGTTGAGACTTCGGCGACACGGGTCCCCATGATCTCCCTGAGGACCGGATATTTAATAGCCTGTCTCATGATCATCGCAAGGTCATACGCCGTAATGTGTTGTCCCCGGCCGGGAAGACCGTTCGGATTGACGAACCTCGTGTCATTGATCCCCAGCGCAATGACCTTCCTGTTCATCATTTTTACAAACTCATCCTCTGAGCCCGCTACTGCTTCGGCAAGGGCGACTGAGGCATCATTGGCAGATTTAAGAAGAGATGCATACAGGAGCGTTTCGATTGTCACCTTGTCTCCAGCCTTTAATCCTGATCTTGTCGGTGCAGTGTTTGCAGCCTTTCTGCTGACCGTAACAACCTCATCGAGTTTAGCCTTTTCAAGTACTACCAGCGCAGTCATCAACTTGGTGGTGCTGGCCGGCATGAGCCTCAGTTCAGGGTTCTTTGCGTACAGCACCCTTCCTGTTGCTGCATCCATTACGACTGCAGACCTTGACTTCACGTCATCGAGAGCATGGGAAGCAGGGACAGCCATACAAAAGAAACTCAACAGCAGGGCGACGCACCCTGAACCCAGAATCATTACTGCGTTTTTATATTCGCCTGTTTTACGCATATCACCTCAATTTCAATGTTGCCAGACTCAGGAGAGCCAGCATTATTCCTACGATCCAGAACCGTACAATAACCTTTGATTCATGCCACCCCTTCAACTCAAAATGATGGTGGATAGGAGCCATCCTTAATATCCTCTTGCCCGTCAATTTAAAGGACGCGACCTGAAGCACGACAGAAAGCGTCTCGACCACAAATATGCCCCCCACCACAGCAAGCACGATCTCATGCTTTGTGATGACCGCAAGGGTGCCGAGGGCTCCGCCCAGTCCGAGCGAGCCGACATCACCCATAAAAACATCAGCGGGGTAGGAGTTGAACCAGAGGAACCCCAGTGAAGCGCCGAGGATTGCCCCGCAGAAAACCGTGAGTTCCCCGGTTCCGGGGAGATAGAGGACCTGCAGATACTGGGCAAACTTGGCATTGCCGGAAATATATACGAGGACCATATTCGCCAGTGCCGCAATCCCGACAAGCCCTATGGCCAGTCCGTCGATGCCGTCAGTCAGGTTCACCGCATTCGAAGACCCGACAATCACAATAATCGAAAACGGGATGTAAAACCATCCGAGTTCAAAGAGCCATTTCTTGAAAAACGGCACGCTCAGAACAGATTTATACGGGTCATTCGGATTTTTGAAGAGCAGTATACCGATAATCAGGGCCAGCCCTATCTGCGCACCGAATTTATACCATGCACGAAGCCCCTTTGCGTTTTTCCGTATCACTTTAAGGTAATCATCAGCAAGCCCTATTGCACCGTATCCGACGAGTGAAACGATCATGACCCATATGTACATATTCAGCAGATCGCCCCACAAAGCAAGGGCGCACAGCACGCTGACAATGATAATGATGCCGCCCATGGTCGGAGTCCCGGATTTCTTCATGTGGCTCTGCGGTCCGTCATCCCTTATCTGCTGGGTGATGCTGATCCTCCTGAGCCTTTCTATAATCCACGGCCCGATAATCAACGAGACCACCATTGCGGTAAGCACTGCCAGCGCAGTCCTGAAGGTGATGTACCTGAAGACATTAAAAGGGGAAAACAGGTCGCTGAAGCTGTACAAAAGCTTATAGAGCATGGCTGTCCTCCCGCGCTGAAGCTGTTGTCAGGGCCTTTTCCATCTGCATCCCGCGTGAACCCTTTACCAGGACCGTATCGCCCTGCATACAGACATCCCTGAGTATCACACCGGCCGCAGAAGAATCATCGGCCCGGTAGCAGATTCCGCTGAATTCTGCTGAAGCCCTGGACATCTCAGGGCCGACCGCTATAAGTACATCAATATGCATTTGAGACAGCCGCCTCACCAGTTTCCGGTGCTCCTCTTCAGCAAAACCGCCGAGTTCAAGCATATCACCGAGCACTGCGATGGTCCTGCCCCTCTTCAGCCTCACGAGTTCATTTACGGCTTCCTCCATGGAGGCCGGGTTTGCATTATAGACATCACTGATAACCAATGCCCCGAAGAGTTCTTTTATCTCTGCCCGCATCGGAACTCCGGAGAAGGTTTCCAGCCCCTGTCTGATATCATCAATACCGACTCCAAGCTCTCCAGCTATTGAGGCAGCTGCAAGGGCATTGCAAATATTGAACCGGCCGGAGATCCTGAGATTTATCTCTTTCTCTTTGCCTCCTGCGAAGCAGAGCCTGAAGCTGGACCCTTTTTCCCTGAGCACGATATCCCTTGCAGTTACATCTGCAGGGTTGTCAATGCCATAGGTGATGGTCTTTCCGCGAAACCCCTTTACGCCTTCAAAGAGAAAAAGATCATCTGCATTTACGGAAGCTACGCCGGCATATTCGAGAATTTCGAGATCCGTACTCCTCACCATCTCAAGGCTTCCAAACCCCTCAAGGTGGGCAGGTCCGACATTGGTTACCACAGCAGAATCAGGATGCGCGATATCACAGAGCAGTTTTATGTCCCCGCTGTTGTTGGAACCCATTTCAAGGACCATTGCCGTCTCATCGCCATCCATGTTCGCAATGCAGAGCGGCAAGCCGATGTGATTGTTCAGGTTGCCGGCAGTCTTCAGGACTTTATGGCTGATTCCGAGTATTGATGAAAGCAGTTCCTTGGTGGTGGTCTTGCCGTTTGTACCGGTTATTCCGATGACAGGAACCTTCATTTTACTTCGCAGAAAACGCGCAATATCCTGCAGTGCAGAAAGGGTATTGCCGACATATAGAATCGTCTTGCCCCTGACCGGTTCAGCAGGGGGGAGGCTCACTACTGCGCCTGAAGCCTGCTCAAGCGCCTTGTGTATAAAATCATGGCCGTCAAAATTGGCGCCCTTCAGGGCGATAAAAAGCTCCCCGCTCTTGACAGTCCGCGAGTCAATGGAAAGCCCCGCAAAATCACGCTGATTTCCGCAGAGCACCCTGCCCCCGGTTGCCTTTACTATCTCATCAAGTACCAATTTCCCCATAATTTTATATCTGACCCCGCACCATGAAAAACCTATGTGTTGTTTATCATCTGCCGTATAGCGTCTTCCAGCACCTCCCTGTCACTGAAGTTATATCTCCTGCCACCGATTTCCTGATACGTTTCATGTCCTTTCCCCGCAATAAGGACTATGTCTCCTTCAGAGGCCATCATGACCGCCCTTTTTATGGCCTCTCTCCTGTCAGGCTCGATAAGGTAGTTTTTCCTTACAGTACCGGCCTCGATTCCTGTTATGATATCCGCTGGATCCTCTGTTCTCGGGTTGTCTGAGGTAATAACCACCAGATCGCTCAGCTTCGTGGCTATGGCACCCATTTTCGGGCGCTTGCCCCTGTCCCGGTCTCCTCCGCATCCGAAAACCGTTATGATCTTCCCTTTTGTGAGTCCCTTCGCAGTATAGATCAGCCTCTCCAGTGCATCCTCCGTGTGGGCATAATCAACAACAGCCAGGAACCCCTGTCCGAGATCTATCTTTTCAAACCGGCCCTTCACCGTTCCGGCTTTTCTGATCCCCTCGAGGACAACGCTCCAGGGAACGCCCAGTGTTACAGCAGCTCCTGCCGCTGACAATATGTTATAAACATTGGGAAGCCCTGTCAGTGATGAAACGCACCTGTATTTTTCCCCTTCCGATACAATATTGAATTGAAGGCCGCCGAATGAGCTTTCAATGTCAACAGCCATGAGATCAGCGCCCTGTTCAAGTCCGTAGGTGATGACATTTCCCTTCAGAAGGCTGCAAAGCCTCTGCCCCCATGGATCGTCATGGTTGATGACGGCATACGATTTCTCATTGAGCAATTCACAGAACAGCCTCGCCTTTGCAAAAAAATAGGCTTCCATGGTCTCATGGAAATCGAGATGCTCTCTTGTCAGGTTGGTAAACACAGCTGTCCTGAAAGCAGTCCCGTCAACCCGCTTCTGTGCGATCGCATGGGACGAGACCTCGGAAACGACGTATCTGCAGCCGGCTTCCAGCATCCTGTGGAGCAATCCCTGAAACTCGAGCGCCTCGGGAGTAGTATGCACAGCATCAAACACCTCGTCACCGACCATATATTGTATGGTCCCGATCAGTCCGACCTTCTCACCCCGGGCCTCAAGAATAGATTTAATGATGTATGTTGTTGTTGTCTTGCCGTTGGTCCCGGTCACCCCGACTACATCGAGGCTTGCTGAAGGACAGCCGAAGAAATTATTCGATATCTGAGCAAGGGCTTTTCTGCTTTCCCTGACGCGTATGAAAGCGCCCGTGAATCCCTCAGGCATCTTCATGTCCCCGGCAGTCTGTACCCCTGCTGATTCTGAATGGTCATACACAATGGCCGCTGCTCCTTTGGCGACTGCATCTGCTATAAAACGGTTGCCGTCGGATTTTTCTCCCCGAACGGCAATAAAAAGATTCCCAGGACTTACCCTGCGGGAGTCGTAAGACACGCCTGCGATATCGGAATCTTTCACTCCTGATATGCTCAGCACATCGACCCCTTTCAGGACTGTCTCCAGCTTCATTGCAATCTCCGAATCGCTCTGCTCATTTGGCCACCAGCAGCAGGTTTTTCGCCGGATCGTCATCCCTCGGAATATTCATATAAGAGAGTGACTGATCCGCTATGTTTTTAAAGACAGGACCGGCAACTACACCTCCGTATATCTGTCCTTTCGGCTCATACACTACTACGATCAGTGCAAACTTGGGTTGGTCAGCGGGCACAAACCCGACAAACGAGCTGATGAATTTATCCCTGGAATACCGCTTTGTGCTCGGGTCTATAAGCTGTGCAGTACCGGTCTTTCCTGCGACCTGGTTTCCGTCGACTGCAGCGCTTGTTGCCGTGCCTCCCTCTTCGACAACGGTCTTCAGTATGTTCTTAAACATATGCGATGTCCTTTCGGATATCACCCGCTTCTTCTCCCCCTGCTGATATGAGAAGACAACCTGCCCTTCGGGGGTCCGTATCTCCGAAACGATATGGGGCTGGACCAGATAACCGCCGTTTGCGATCACCGAATATGCCCTGAGCACCTGCAGGGGAGTTGCTGCAACCTCCTGGCCGATCGAGATCGCCCCGATGGATGTTGCAGACCACCTGGAAGGTTCTCTTATCCATCCGGATACCTCTCCCGGGAGATCGATGCCGGTCAACTCTCCAAAACCAAATAGTTTTGAATATTTGTACACCCGCTCTTTCCCGAGTTTCTGCCCCATCATGACAGAACCTACATTTGACGATTTCTGTATTACCTCTTTAAATGAAAGCACTCCGTGTTTATGCGCATCACGAATAAATTTCCCTCCCACCTCTATGCCGCCTTTGCTGCAGTCAAACAGGGTATTCAGGCTGTACAGTTTCTCCTCTATTGCTGCAGTCCCTACAATGATCTTGAAGGTAGAGCCGGGTTCATAAACATCAGTCAGCACCCTGTTTCTTATCTCATGGGAACGTGACTTCCCTATCTCATTCGGATCATATGCCGGCCTGTTCGCAAGGGCCAGTATTTCCCCGCTGAACGGGTCCATCATAATTGCCGACGCAGCTACAGACCTCCATTTCGCCATTGCCTTGTCAAGTTCCTTCTCTACGATATACTGCAGGCCTTCATCAATCGTAAGGAGGATCTCGTTGCCCTTAGCCTCTGTGTCAACCCCGGTGGAAAGCATGCTGCCGCTGGCATCCCGTGAGAAATAGACCTTTCCCCCTGCTGCCTTCAGATAGCGGTTGTATTTGAGTTCGAGCCCTTCAAGCGCCTGGTTGTCCAGTCCAACGGATCCGATAATATGTGAGGCCAGCCTTCCCTTCGGATAAAACCTCTGCGCCTCGGTGATAAATCCTATCCCCTTGATATCAAGAGCTTTTATTTTCTCTGCCCTGTCACGGGGGAGTTTTCTGTTGATCCAGACGAACCTCTTGTCAGAGTCCATCTTTGCCTTGACGGTCTTTGCGTCAATGCCGACCAGAGAAGAAAACCTGTTCATTTTTTCCTTGTCTATAACCAGTTCCTCAGGGTCACAGTAGACTGATTCAAGTTCGAGGTTTACTGCAAATTCACGGCCCCTGCGGTCATAGATGTTCCCCCTTCTTACCTGTATGTCTTCGGATTTTATCTGCTGCAGTTTTGCCTTGCTGGAAAAAAGTCCGTGATTCACGACCATGAGGTCTACCAGACGAAAAAATACCGCAATAAATCCGAAAATTATTGTGGTATTCAGGATAACCGCCCTTTTTTTGTTCAAAAAAACCTCACCTCATCATGATTCCTTGCAAGAACAGGAACAAGAAACCCTTAACAATAAACCTACCTGTCTTTTCTTAATTCCAGCGAAGCCTTGAGCGATTCAGGCCTCCTGTTCTGTTTGATATGCACTACCCTGACCCTGTCAGGAAAAACATATCCACTGTTTGCATAAACAGTCTCCCCCTGGACACTGCCTTTAAAAGATGCATCGATCTTTTCCAATGACATGAGACTCGCCCGCTCAGCCAGAGAGGATTTCATGTCCTTGAGCGCTGCAATCTTCTTTTCTTCTAAACTGCGGAGTTCATAGGCAAGAGATACGACATTTGATCTGAGCCATATAAGTCCGAACAGGCCGAAAAGCAGCAAGACCATACAAAGCGGTTTATAGAAGAATGATAACATATTCTGGTTTGTTTTTGTCCTCATCATAGTCTTTCTGCCCCCCGTAATTTTGCACTTCGTGAAGAAGGGTTTTCGCGCACCTCTTCATATCCCGGAACAACGGGTTTCTTTGTCAAAGGCCTCAGGCGGCCTTCCCTTGCATTGTCCCTTATAAAGTTCTTTGCTATCCTGTCCTCAAGCGAATGATAGGATATGACTGCCACCCTCCCGCCAGTTTTCAAAACCCGGAGCGATGATGCAAGCCCCTTCCTCAGTTCCTCCAACTCCCTGTTTACTTCAATGCGTATCGCCTGAAAGGTTTTTGTGGCAGGATGCATCTTTCCCTTTCTGCCGACTGCCCCGGCAACCGTCTCAGCAAGTTCCCTGCAGGTATCAATGCTCTTTTTCTCCCTGAGGGAAACAATGGATCTCGCAATTCTTGGTGCCCTGTATTCCTCGCCGTATTCCCGCAGTATCCTGACAAGTTCCTTTTCCGAATAACGGTTCACTACCTCCCATGCTGAAAAACCCTGTGCATGGTCCATCCTCATGTCAAGCCTTTCATCTGAGTTGAAGCTGAACCCTCTATTGAGATCCTTCAGTTGCATCATCGAGACTCCAAGGTCAAACAGGATGCCGTCAGCTTGACTGACGTTTTCCGAAAATAAAACGTCTTCGATGTCAGAAAAGCTGCCCTGTTTCAGTCTGAGCCGGCTGTCACACAGTCTTTCGCCTGTTCTCCTGAGAGCTTCTGCATCCTTGTCAATTCCGATTACAGTTCCCGTTGCGCCGATCATCTTTAAAATCTCCTCTGTGTGTCCCCCGAGTCCGACCGTTGCATCTATATAAAATCCGCCTTCAACCGGGACAAGCATTTCAATCACCTCCCTCACAAGGACCGGGAGATGTCCTGTTGACATCAGATGCCCAGTGCTGCAAGTTTTTCTGCTAATGTTTTCTTATCAACTTTCGCGGGATCGCAGACGTTATCCCACTCATTCTTATCCCAAAGCTCTATCTTGTCGATCTGTCCGACAATAACGATATCGGTTTTCAACCCGGCATCATCCCTTAACGCTGCCGGAACCAGTATCCTCCCCTGTTTGTCCAGCTCAAGTTCCTGGGCAGAGGCTATAACCCTGCGCATATAAAATTTGACCTCATCCTGGGTCCTTGGAAGATATCTGACCTTATCTTCTATCTTGACCCATTCCTCCTGGGGATACAGATGGAGGCATTTATCAAGAACATCGTTTGTTATGTAGAATTTTGTGCTATAATTTGCTGAAATGATTTCCCTGAAAGGAGCCGGAATGATGACTCTGCCTTTTGCATCGAGTGAGTAATAATGTTTTCCAGAGAAAGCTGGCACCTTTCCTCCACTTTCTACCACTTTTTACCACTAAATATAAAGTAGAACACCTGGCATGTCAAGAAAAAAATATATATATTTTCAATAGTTCTATATGTTGTATAGTTATGAAATATCAATACAACATATAGACTTTTCATGTTTTACATTTTTTTTTGATATCTGTCTTATTCATTAATAAAAGGATAAAGGCAAAGTGCACACAAAAAAGATCTGCTAACTAACGCGTATTAAGGAGAAACAGGCAATGAACTGCTGGGAATATAAAATTTGTGACATTGAGAACCGAGATAAATGTCCTGCATATCCTGACAGGGGGCTGGACTGCTGGAAGGTAACAGGCACCAGGTGTGAAAAAGGTCTTATCGAGAAAAAAAACCTTACGGAAAAAATACTCTACTGCAGAGAATGCGATTTTTTCAAGCACTATGCACATAAGCTCTGAATGAGAAATCTTCAGCAAAGCATGGGACATCCATTTTTATTACCTCACCCCCACGGATCAGCTAAACCACCTGCATCTTATCTCAGAAAAACCACTTGCCAACCGGCAGGCTTTTATCTTTCTGCTTTTGAAAATCAACAGGCTTTTTGTTAATATTCCCTCATGTTGCTCCAACAACTTGTCAACGGGCTGACGCTGGGGAGTGTATATGCCCTCATTGCCCTCGGCTATACCATGGTATACGGGATACTCCAGCTGATAAACTTTGCGCATGGTGAAATCTATATGCTTGGCGCTTATCTCGGAATTATTCTTCTGGGTTTTTTTACTGCAATCGGGCTGACCTCCTTCAGCCTTCCTCTTTCCCTCTTTCTCACTCTGCTGCTTACCATTGTCTTCTGCTCATCGTATGGTTTTACCGTAGAGAAAATTGCCTATAAACCGCTCAGGAACGCCCCACGGCTCAGTCCGCTCATCAGCGCTATCGGCGTCTCGATATTCCTGCAGAACTACGTCATGCTGACTCAGGGGGCAACTGACAAGGTTTTTCCCGCACTATTTGGCAGCGCAGGATTTACCCTCATGTCGACACGAATAACCCATCTGCAGGCTTCAATCATTATCGTATCGGGAATCGTAATGGCACTGCTCCACCTTTTCATCATCAGGACAAAAACCGGCAAGGCAATGCGCGCCGTTGCACAGGACAAGACCATGGCTTCACTGGTTGGGATCAACGTCAATACCATCATATCCCTCACCTTCATTATCGGGTCAGGACTGGCAGCTGTTGCCGGGATGATGGTTGCAATGTATTATGGACTGGTGAATTATTTTATCGGCTATTCCGCCGGCATAAAGGCATTCACTGCAGCCGTGCTCGGCGGCATCGGGAGCATCCCCGGGGCTATGTTCGGAGGGATTATTCTCGGGCTTGTCGAGAGCCTTGGCGCCAGTTATATATCAAGCGAATACAAGGATGTGTATGCTTTCATTATTCTCATCGTCATACTCTTTTTGAAACCGGAAGGACTGCTTGGCAGAACAGCAGAGGAAAAGATATGAAAAGCCTGCCCGGCTTCCTGAGCAAAAGAAAAAAAAATGTTACACCTGCACTCATCTCCCTCTGGATAGCATTTCTCCTGCTTCCTTTCAAAGGTCCCTATGCAGCGCTTCTGCTGTTTGTGATACTCACAGCAACGATACCTCTTACCATGCAGATCATTGCCATTGTCAGGAAAATCAGGGTGCCTGCACTGATGCCGCGCAGCCTTCCTCCTGTTGCAAAACATTTTTATCTGCTCTTGCTGCTCGTTTCCGCGGCTGTCCCGTTCGTAGCAAAAGATTATATTATCGATGTAGCAATTATTTCAGGGATTTATATCATTCTTGCCCTTGGACTGAATGTTGTGATAGGCTTTGCCGGTCTCCTGAACCTCGGGTTTGTTGCGTTTTATGCAATCGGGGCCTACAGTTACGCACTGATCAATACAAAGCTCGGCATCGGATTCTGGACTGCAATGCCGGTGTCTGTGCTGTTTACTACAATGGTGGGTTTTCTGCTTGCTGTTCCTGCATTGCGCTTGAAAGGCGATTACCTGGCAATCGTAACGCTCGGATTCGGCGAAATCGTCCGTCTGACGCTTAACAACTGGGACAGCCTAACCATGGGACCGAACGGCATATCAGGCATTGCTCCACCGTCCATGCTGTCGGTTCCGATCGATTCGCTAACTGCCTATTATTACTTAGTGCTCGTCTTCGTAGTGCTTGCCGTATTCATCATGCGACGGGTAAAGGACTCCAAGACAGGCAGGGCATGGATCGCACTGAGGGAAGACGAGATCGCGTCTTCTTCGCTCGGCATCAATACGGTTCTCTACAAATTATACTCCTTTGCCTTCGGCGCTTTCTGGGCCGGACTTGCCGGCTGTCTGTTTGCTGCAAAGATGAGGTTTGTTTCGCCGGAAAGCTTTACCTTTATAGAGTCGGTGCTGATCGTCTGCATGGTCATACTGGGCGGATTAGGGAGCATAGCAGGCGTCATTATCGGCGCGGTTATCCTTGTGTTTCTCCCTGAAGTCCTGCGCGAAGTACAGATGTACCGCATGCTTGCCCTTGGGGCGGGGCTCGTTCTCCTCATGGTGTTCAGGCCCCAGGGCCTGTTCGGAGGCAGAAGTGTATCTCTTGGAAGCTAAGAACCTTTCGAAGCATTTCGGCGGCATCAGGGCAGTTGAAGACGTTGATTTAACATTCCGGAAAGGATTGATACAGAGCATCATCGGGCCTAACGGAGCAGGGAAGACAACTCTCTTCAACTGTCTGACCGGTTTTCTGAAGCCCTCAAAAGGCACTATTATTTTTGCAGGCCGGGAGATTACTTCTTTCTCACCGTACAAGATCGCGCGGCTCGGCATGGCAAGGACATTCCAGAATATAAGACTCTTCAGGGAAATGACCGTCATCGAGAATGTCCTGGTTGCACAGCATGCACGAATCCGCTCAGGTTTTGTTGCTGCGATTGCTCATGTCCCTTCCTTTCAGAAAGAAGAACGGGTTATCAGGGAAAAGGCGTTCGAATATCTCGAGTTGCTCGGCCTTGAGTCCTGTGCCGACACGGTCTCCGGAAGTCTTCCCTACGGAATCCAGAGGAAGCTTGAGATTGCCAGAGCGCTTGCCGCCGACGCTTCACTTATTCTGCTCGATGAACCTACCGCCGGCATGAACCCCCAGGAAACAGAGAACATGATGTCGATCATAACAAATCTCAAACGCCTCGATAAAACGATTGTCCTGATCGAACACGATATGAAGGTTGTTATGGGGATATCAGACCATATCATTGTGCTCGATCACGGCGTCAGGATAGCAGAAGGCAAGCCGCATGAAATAAAAAGCAACCCCATGGTAATCGAGGCATATCTCGGGAAAGAAACTCATTAATACATGCTGAAACTGATAAATATCCACGCCTCATACGGTCCGATCA
>JBBIUL010000009.1:0-18711 GCA_037440265.1 Nitrospira sp.
GGTTGGTAATAGGGCCGAGAATATTGAAAATCGTCCGAATCCCCATTTCACGCCTCGGGCCAATAGCAAATTTCATTGCAGGATGGAACAGCGGGGCAAAGAGAAATCCGAACCCTGTCTCAAAAAGACATTTTTCCACTTTTTCAGGGGCAAGGTCTATTTTAATCCCTAAGGACTCAAGGACATCCGCGCTCCCTGCCTGGCTTGAGACTGCCCGGTTCCCGTGTTTTGCAACCGGCACCCCGGCTGCAGCAACAACAATCGCAGTAGCAGTAGAAATATTAAAGGTGTGCGACATATCACCGCCTGTACCGCAGGTGTCAAGAACCCCTTCAGGGGCCCTGATTGTTGCGGCCTTGTCCCTCATAATCCGCGCTGCTCCGGTGATCTCTTCGACTGTCTCTCCTTTCAGCCGCAGAGCGGTAAGAAAAGAACCGATCTGGGCATCAGTCGCCCTGCCCTCCATGATCTCCTTTACGCATTCGGCCATTTCAGCCTCTGACAGATTAATGCCGCTCACCAGAATATTAATAGCTTCTTTAATCATGTCTTTTGAACCTGCATCAGTTGCATAGATTGTCCTCTCTTCAGGGATAAATCATGCTGAGGTAAAATCCAGCTCATTTTACTACTATCAGCAGTATAATACAAGCACCGGTATTTTTCCGGGATTCCCTTTTATATCCTTGCTGAAAATGCGCCCGATATTGCACAATATCAGATATTTTTCGATCAGGAGTACATATGCCTTTACGGATAGGGGTTATCGGTGTCGGTTATCTCGGCCAGCACCATGCACGGATCTATTCAGAACTTGAAGATGTTGAGCTGACTGCAGTCGCAGACATTGACGGCAGCAGGGCAGAAGAGATTGCCCGCCGCTATGGATGCGCGTCATTTCCTGATTATACCGGCATCATTGACAGATGCGATGCACTGAGCATCGTAACCCCTACCACAGCGCACCACGCAGTTGCAATGGCATGTCTCAGGGCAGGCAAGGATATCCTTATCGAAAAGCCCATATCAGAGAACATTGCAGAGGCAAAGGAGCTCATTGAAGAGGCCAGGAACCGGAACCTTATCCTGCAGGTCGGCCACCTTGAGAGATACAACCCGGCAGTGGTCGCTGCCTCTGGGTTCATTACAAAGCCCAGGTTTATCGAGTCAGAGCGGCTCTCTCCCTTTCTCGGACGGGGCACCGACGTCGATGTTACGCTCGACCTGATGATACACGATATAGACATTGTCATGAGCATTGTCCAAAGCAGGCTCAAGGACATCCGGGCCATCGGCGAGGCGGTCCTTACGGCAAAGATAGATGTTGCAAAGGTTTGGGTAGAGTTTGAAAACGGCTGCAAGGCTCTGCTGACCGCAAGCAGGCTCTCTCCTGAAAAGCAGAGGAGACTGAAAATATTTCAGAGAGATTCGTTTATCTCGATTGACTATCAGGCCCAGGAGGTCAGGCGATATTTCAAGACAGGTCCGGACATCTCTTTTGATGTGATAAAACCTGAAAGCAGGGAACCGCTGAAGGAAGAGCTCAGGGATTTTGTAGACTGCGTGAAGAACCGGAAGAGGCCAAAGGTGTCTGGCACTGAGGCAATGGATGCTGTTGATGTCGCTCTCAGGATTGCAGACATGCTCAGGAGTGAACTGCAGACTTAGCCTTTCGACCAGGCGGATGCTGAATTCCCGTGAATGATGAGAAGATTAATGAGTAAAAAATATTTTTATATGGAGAGATTCCCACTATGGTACCTATGATCGACCTGAAAGGACAGTTCCTTGAAATAAAAGAAGAGATTTTCAGCGTTATTACCGAAATACTCGAGAGTTCGCAGTATATCCTCGGCCCCAAAGTCTCTGAGCTCGAAAAAAAGATTTCCGAATATCACGGCGTCTCGCAGGCCATCGGCGTTGCCTCCGGCACTGATGCACTGCATCTTGCTGTCGAGGCACTTGGCATAAGGGATGGAGATGAGGTGATTACCACCCCGTTCACTTTCTTTGCCACAGCAGAGGCTGTTCTCTATACCGGGGCAACACCTGTTTTTGTAGACATAGAGCCGGAAACCATGAACATTGACCCTCTGAAAATAGAATCAAAAATCACAAAAAAGACCAAGGCTATAATGCCTGTGCATATATTCGGCCATCCTGCCGATATGGAAAAAATTTCGGAAATAGCCCGAAGACACAACTTAAAGATCATTGAGGATTGCGCCCAATCATTCGGCGCAGGGATAAAAGGCAGGAAGACCGGGAGTTTCGGTGATGCGGGCTGTTTCAGCTTTTACCCTTCAAAAAACCTCGGGGCTTTCGGCGACGGCGGCATGGTTATCCTGAACGATGCATCTGTAGCAAGCGATATCAGGAAGCTCAGAAACCACGGCTCAGGAGGCGCCTACAGACATGAATCGATAGGCTTCAACAGCAGACTGGATGAGATACAGGCCGGCATACTGCTGGTCAAATTCAAACATATCGATGAATACAATGAAAAAAGGAATCAGAAGGCCGCCCTTTATAAAAAAATGCTTTCCGATGCCGTACTGAAGCCTGTTGAAAAGCCCGGCATAACGCATGTGTATCACCAGTTCACCATCAGGAGCCAGAGAAGGAATGATATACAAAAAAAGCTGGGCGAACACAATATCTCCTCAGTCGTATATTACCCGACTCCTCTGCACCTTCAGGAGGCCCTCAGTTTTATGGGGCATAAGAAAGGTGATTTCCCTGTCGCCGAAGAAGCGGCAGAAAGGGTGCTTTCCCTCCCCATGTATCCTGAACTTCCGGAGCAGTCTATAAAGGAGATAGCAGATATCATAAATAATGTCTAAGACGGTCATGATCGTTACAGGCGAAACATCCGGAGAACTGTACGGATCACTCCTTGCTGACAGCCTCACAAAGAAACTTCCCGGCATAAGGATCATCGGCATCGGCGGAGAACGGATGCTGGCCTCAGGGGTTGAGATCATCTCCGGCTTTTCGAGTGCATTCGGACTGGCAGAGGCTGTTTCCTCCCTGCGAGAGATTAAAGCAACATTTCATAAGGCTGTTGAAGCGCTTGCCGGCCAAAGACCGCAGGTGCTTGTCCTTATCGATTATCCTGATTTCAATCTCAAGCTTGCTTCTGAAGCACGAAAAAAAAACATCAAGATCCTCTATTATGTCAGCCCGCAGGTTTGGGCATGGCGCAGAAACAGGGTGCAGAAAATAGCCCGGCTGGTCGACAAAATGGCAGTGATCCTGCCTTTTGAAGAGCAGATGTACCGGGATACCGGTCTTGCGTGTGAATTCGTCGGACATCCGGTGCTTGATGAAATCGAGGGCATAGGAGATGACAGGAATGCCATAAGAAAAGAACTGGGAATCAGTGAAACAAAGCCGCTCCTTTCGCTCCTCCCCGGAAGCAGACCGCATGAACTTGACAGGCTTTTGCCACTGATCGAAGAGGTTGTGGCCATTGTTAGAAAGGAATTTCCCGATCTCCAGTTCTGCGTACCATTTGCTCCGAATACAGACATGCAGAAATACAGCAGCCATATAGAGCGACTTGAACATAACGGGGTAATCGTAAACAGGGGCAAGTCCCTGAAGACCCTTTTTGTATCAGATGCTGCTGTGATAGCCTCAGGCACGGCATCTTTGCAGGCAGCACTTCTCGGGGTGCCGATGGTGGTTATCTATAAACTCTTTCCGCTGACTTACTGGATTGGAAAGCTGATTGTTAAGGTAAAACATATTTCCCTGGTAAACATCCTTGCCGGAAAACAGGTGGTGCGTGAGCTCCTTCAGTCCGAGGCAAGCCCGGACAATATCATATCCGAAATCAGGAAAATCATGCAGGATACTGAGTATACGGAAGACATGCTGCAGAACTGTGCACTAGTAAAGGAGATGTTTGCCGGCAGACATGCCTCCGAGCAGGTTGCCGAGATGGTTGCTGAAATGGCAGAATGGGAAACACAAATATCCCATAAATATTCAACTTAATAAAATATTCTATGCTGATAACAAAAGGACATAGTATCTTCACTCATTCCTGCCTACCGGACAGGCAGGCTCGGTCTTCGACCTCCGAGGTATTTGGACTCATTATTTATAAAAATGCATACGGCCTGAGTATCGTCCAAATAAAACCGCTCAAATACTATGCCCTTTTACTTTCACTGGTCCCTTGTCAATCCAAAACAAAAGAATCAAACATTAACAAATTTGTTTTTGCCCAAAAGCATGTTTTTCTTATATAGTTTTATTTATGTTATAGCAACCTTTTTTGTGTTTCTGCCCCAATATCTGAAACGGCCGAATGAACTCAGAGGGAAATGGTTCAGGGAAAAACTCGGGGATATTGTTCCGGATGGGGCAGCCTCGTTTTCTGACGTCATCTGGATACATGCGGTCTCGGTCGGAGAAGTAAATGCCTCTATTGAAGTGATCAGGAGAATCAACAAGGAATATCCCCGATTCAGTATATTCCTTTCAACAATTACAGACACGGGACAGAAAGTGGCACGTGAAAAAGCCCCCGCTGGCACTAAAATCATATATCTTCCCTTTGATATGGCAATTATCCTGAAAAGAACCCTCAGCAAGATTACTCCGAAACTGTTCATCATTATGGAAACCGAATTATGGCCGAATCTTCTCAGGGTCATGGCTGAAAAGGGAGTTCCGGTACTGGTATTGAACGGAAGGATATCGGAGAAGTCTGTAAAGGGGTATCGGAAAATCTCTTTTTTTATGAAGAGGGTCTTTTCGTATGTAAGATTCTTCGGAATGCAGAGCGAGACTGATGCCGATCGGCTAAAGAAAATCGGCGCAGAGTCCTGCAAGGTTGCTGTATTGGGCAACTTCAAGTTCGACATGAACATGCCTGCTCAGATACCAGTCTGGACATCAGCGATCAAAGGCCCTGTCATTGTTGCAGGCAGCACCCATCCCGGAGAGGAAGAGATCCTCCTTTCAGCATACCGTGAAAATCTCGGGAAATTCCCTGATCTTAAACTGGTATTGGCACCGCGCCATCCCGAACGTTTCAAAGAGGTAGAAAACCTGCTGTCTGTTTATAACATACCCTTTGTAAAGCGGTCTTCTCTCCCGTCCATGCGTCCTGATGCAGGTGATGTCGAAAAAGGGGTCATACTGCTCGACACGATTGGAGAACTGTCAGCTGTCTACGGGATTGCCGACATTGCCATTGTAGGAAAAAGCTTCACCGGATTCGGCGGCCAAAACCCGTTTGAACCTGCATACTGGGGCAAGCCCGTTATCTGCGGGCCTCATATGGAAAACTTTCCTTTCATACGAGAGTTCTACGCAGAAGGCGCTGCCTTTGAAGTTGAATCAAACACCCTTGCAAAAAAGATCCGGGAACTGCTCATCTCTCCTGAAAAGGCAAAGGCTGCCGGAGAAAAGGCAAAGGCGCTGTATACAAAGAATTCAGGGGCCGTTGAAAAAGCCGTTAGAATCGTACAACAGTATGTCTCTGCATAAACTGCTGTTCTCTTCATTTCCATCCTGAATTTAAATTCCTGAAAGCAGCAATACCTTTCAGCGTGCTGGACAAGTTTTCTATTCAAAAAATATATAGAATCAGGTATATTTAGTCAGGATGCAAAGAAAAAAAATATTCAACAGAATGCTATTTATTGCCTCTGCAATCGTACTGATCCTGCCCGTAATCGCTTTTTTGATAATTTACCCTCTCTTTACCGGGTTTGTACATGAGGAGGTAAAAAACGATTCCATAAAATTTACCAATCATTTTGTTTCCCTGGTTTTTCCCGAAATACAGGAGATCTCCCGTGACATCAACACTGCTGTTTTCAAGGAAACCCTGACGCTGCATGCAAAAGATTTCGATGTGCAAAAAATAAAGTTATTTTCTCCTGCCGGCGAAGTGGTTTACTCCTCTAATCCTGAAGACATCGGAACCTTCAATAAAAACAGCTATTTCCTTGAGAGCGTTGCAAAAGGAAAACATTACTCTGTTATCGTCAAGAAAGACCGTAAGACCCTTGAGGGGCAGACCTTCGGGGTCGATGTTGTCGAGACCTATGTGCCCATAATAAAAGCCGGCAGATTCATGGGCGCCTTCGAAATATATATGGACATAACAGAAAGAAAGACGATGCTTGACAGGCTCATCATCCGCTCCTTCCTCCTGCTCTTCTCTGCAGCTCTCGGCCTTCTGCTCCTTGTTTTTGCTATTTTCATCAGTACAAAAAAGGGCATCGACAGGCTGCACCAGGCCGAAAAATCCCTGAAAGGGAGCGAGGAAAAGTACAACAAGCTTTTTCAGCATTCCAGTGATGCGATCTTCCTCCATGACCCCGGAGGGAATATCCTCGACGTCAACCAGAAGGCCCTCGACCTGCTCGGGTATCAAAAGGAAGAGCTGCTTTCCTTGAGAATACCTGATCTCCACCCCGCAAGTTCCTTCGAACTATCACAACAGGCAGTTCAGAAGATCATGGAGCAGGGGATTATAAATTTCGAGATCCCGTTCATACGAAAATCAGGTAATGCCTTTATTGCAGAGGTCTCATCAAGCCTGTTCGAGATATCCGGCAGACAGGTGATTCAAAACATAGTCCGTGATATTACCGAGAAAAAGATCACCGAAGAGCAGATGATAAAATCTCACAGAACACTGGAAACGATCATTGACTCAATACCGTATGGTATTGCAATCATTGACATGGATCAAAAGATCGTTGGCCTTAATAATGCCGCCCTTGCACTGTCAGGGTTTGCATCAAAGGCTGACCTCATTGGTAATAAATGCAATAAGACACTCTGTCCTGCTGATGAGGGCAAATGCCCCATCATTGACTTAAAAGAAGAGGTCAACCGTTCAGAACGGACTCTGCTCACAAAAGACGGCAGGAAGGTCCCGATCCTCAAGACCGTCGTCCCTGTTGACCTTGAAGGCACACCGGTTCTGCTTGAAGCCTTCATCGACATCACCGACCGGAAAGAAGCAGAAGAAAAGATACGCTTTCTGGCTTATTATGACAACCTCACCGGGCTGCCGAACAACAGATTCAGCAAAGAACTCTTAATCAGGTCTATTAATCAAATACAGCGCAACAAAAAGATGGTGGCGGTACTCCTCATTGATATTGATAATTTCAAGCGCATCAATGACTCACTCGGGCATGCTGTTGGAGACCAGCTCCTGCAGGAGGTTGGCAGGAGGCTGGAGTCTTCAGTCAGAAAAACCGACGGTATTGGACGCTCGGATACTGCGGAAATACCCGATACTGTCGCCAGGGTCGGCGGTGACGAGTTCCTGCTGTTTCTCAATGAGATCAGCAGCGTCCACGATGTCGTCAATGTCGTCAGGCGGATACTCAGGGATATGACAAGGCCGTATATATTGACCGGCAACGAGGTCTTTGTCACCGCGAGCATCGGGATTGCTTTGTGCCCTTCTGATGGCGATGATGCTGATACGCTCATCAAACATGCCGATATTGCAATGTATGAAGCCAAAGACATCGGAAGAAACAATTACCAGTTCTATTCAGATGCAATGAACACCAATACACTTGAACAGCTTGCCATTGAGAACGACCTCCGCAAGGCACTCGAACGCGAGGAGTTCCAGGTATTTTATCAGCCGAAGCTGAACATCCAAAGCAGCGGAATAGTCGGAGTAGAAGCGCTCATACGCTGGAAACATCCGGTCAGGGGGATGGTCTCACCTGCCAAATTCATTCCCCTTGCCGAGGAGACCGGTTTAATTATCCCGATCGGTGAATGGGTCCTGCGTACCGCATGCAAACAGGTCCGAGCATGGCAAAAAGCAGGATTAATGCCGTTGACGGTTTCTGTAAATCTCTCAGGCAGGCAGTTTGAGCAGAGGAACCTGCTCGAAACCGTAGTCCTTGCCCTCAACAGCGCTGGGCTGGAATCCCGGTTCCTCGAACTTGAAATCACCGAAAGCACGATCATGCGGAATCCGGAAAAAGCCATAGCCACCATCAATGAATTCAAATCACTCGGTATCAAGATCTCACTGGATGATTTCGGCACAGGATATTCTTCGCTCAATTATCTGAGGAAAATACCGCTGAACACCCTGAAGATCGACAGGTCGTTCGTAATGCATATCCCCACAAACCCCAGTGATGTTGCAATCGTAAAGGCAACCATTTCCCTCGCGCATAACCTGGGGCTGAGAGTTGTTGCAGAAGGGGTTGAAACCGAACTGCAGAGGGATTTCCTTAAAGAGCATGAATGTGATGCCATGCAGGGATACCTGTTCAGCCCGCCGGTACCCCCTGAACAAATACCCGGACTTCTCTCCAAATTTGCGTAAGCTGAGCCTCAACCCTCTGCTTTTTTCATACTAAGCATGATTTTGATGGTAATATACCTTCATGGATATTATTGAATCTCTCTATTACCTTGGGATGTCCATAAAGAAAAAACATTCCCTGAAGAACCGCAGAAGGCTCCCCCATAAAGTAATCAGCATAGGCAATCTCACCGTCGGCGGCACCGGCAAAACACCCGCTGCAATCGCAGTTGCGCAGGAGGCCCTGAAGAGGGACCTTCGCCCGGTTATACTGACTCGCGGTTATAAAGGGAGCGTTCAGGGACCGTGCTTTGTGACAAAAGGGGACACCCCCCTGCTCACTCCGCAGCAGGCAGGGGACGAGCCGTTTCTTATGGCTGAAAAGCTCAGCGGGGTCCCGGTCGTAAAAGGAAGCAACAGATATGCAGCAGGGCTTTTTGCCGCCACAGCGTTAGGGGCAACTGATACTGCTGATCCGGGCCGGGCCGGAAACGCCGTTTCCGGCAGCAAGGTGTTTATCCTCGATGACGGGTTTCAGCACTGGGGCCTGCACCGTGACATGGATATCGTGCTGATAGATGGAAACAACCCTTTTGGGAACAGGAAACTGTTTCCGATGGGGATATTACGAGAGCCGGTCAGCTCGCTCTCCCGGGCAGATGTCATTGTTGTCACCAAGAACGAAAGACATCCTGACGGAAACAGAAAAAAACTGAATGACGGGCTGGAAAAGGAAATCAGAAAATTCAATGAAAAAGCCCCGATTTTTGTATCAGAACATATTCCGGAGTCCCTCAGACAGCTTACCGGAGAAAAAAGGCCGGTCAATTGGTTACAGGACAAAAAGATCTTTGCTTTTTGCGCAATCGGAAGGCCCGAATCCTTTCTGAAGACACTGAAGCAGTGCGGCGCTCATGTTGTCGGATTTGAAACATTCCGCGACCACTATCGGTACAGCAACAGTGATCTTTTACAGATAAAAGAAAGGGCCGACAAGACCGGCGCCGGCTGGATTGTCACCACTGAAAAAGATATAATAAAAATCAGAGACCTTGATTTGCCCGGGAATATTATTATAATAGAAATTGCTTTTTCTGCTGAGAATGATTTTTATAATAAAATTTTTGGTTTTTAGCCTGGTTACAGGCCTTTTGGAGGAGCAGTGGTACGGTATATCAATGTAAAAAGCAGGTCCAGAACCGAATTCATCGACATCACTGAAAGGATACAGGAAGTACTGAAGGAAACCGGCATCATGAGCGGGATATGCCAGCTCTTCATCCCCCACACAACCGCCGGCATAACCATCAATGAGGGAGCTGATCCGAGCGTCCAGCGCGACATTCAGGCGCTCCTGAACAGGCTTATCCCGTTTGACGGGGACTACCATCACCGGGAAGGCAATTCATCCGCACATATCAAGGCATCTATTGTCGGGATTTCACAGGACGTATTTATTGACGAGGGAAGGCTCGTCCTCGGCACCTGGCAGTCGATTTTTTTCTGCGAGTTCGACGGCCCCAGGCACAGGAGAGTAGCTGTCAAGTTCATAAGCGACAAATAATCCTGACCCTTTCAGCCTATTTCATGATGCAGTTGTTTTTTGTGTTCAGGGACATACACGCTTGCAAAGCCAGTTGATTTCAATGAGCCGTCAACAACCCTGGAATAAGCAGGGTCAAAGCAAACATATGGTTGATGACAAGACATCTGAAGAACTCGAATTCCTGAGAAAAGAGGTAAAAAGGCTCAGAGAGTCCCTGCATCTTCTGACCCCCGGAATAGATGTCATACTGCGGAGGCGCGGATTTCGTATTTTCAGGAAAGAACCCTCTGAAGATCTCCTGATCCCCGGCGTTAATTTCATTGATGGATACTACGCAATGCTTCATAAATATTCCTTCCGCCTGTTCCTGAGAGATATCATCAGGCACCAGGGTTTTTTTACTGCTGAAGACGTGACGAAATATACTTCCCTGGCCGTTTCAAACAAATACCTCGACTATTTGTTGGACATCGGACTGATCGAAATGCACTCTGATGGATTTTCCCTTGCCAGGAGACCGGTCAAAAGCTTCGGGGAGACGCTGGAATGGTACGTAGCAGAAATCTTCAGGAGAGAGTTCTGTACTGAGGCGGTTTGGGGCGTAAAATTCAAGAGACCAGGGGTCGGGGGCGACTATGATGTCATCGCGAAAATCAATGGGTCGCTCCTGTACACAGAAGTAAAGTCTTCGCCCCCGAAACAGATATTCGATACCGAAGTATCGGCATTCCTTGACAGGACCCATGACCTTTCTCCTGAGATCTCGGTTTTTTTCATGGACACAGAGCTGAGGATGAAGGATAAAATAGTAACGATGTTCGAGGCCGAACTCAGAAAAAGACATGAACATCCACCCCAGGTCGTCAGGATGGAAAAAGAACTCTTTGAGATATCGGGCAGAATATTTATAATAAACGCAAAAGACAGCATTGTCAGCAACCTGGAAAAGGTACTGAACCGTCATTTCAGGAGGTAAAATGAAACCGTCACAAGATATCTGCATCCTCTGCGCATGGAGAGAAAACTGCCAGAAAAAATTTTCTGTTTCAGGAAAAGACATGCGCTGTCCTGATTTTGTCAGGGACCTCATGATAAAAGAGACTGCACCGGATACAGAAGAAACTCCGGACAAAAAGAAAATTTAGGACCTGAATAACCCTGACACCGGTACCGTTGCCGATTCCGCAAACTGGTCCCGCAGCCGTTGTGATGCCGTTATGCAGGGTTCGTAATGTTATTAAAAAATGAGTATAATAACCATAGCCAAAGACTTTGCAGCATCTTTTCTTGCATAAGAAACGTATTAATAAGCAGATGATAAAAAAAAGGAGGGCACCATGAACCTTAAGGAACTGAAAATTGCGATCGAAATAACCAATGACGGAATCTCAATCAAAGACCGGGCAAAAGTCTCCTCATTGATGGACCAGCTGGTGTATGAAGCGGTATTTTCTGATGACGAGAGAAAGAAAGGGCTGCTTATCCTCATCAAGGAAATTGCAAAGGCATGCGGCGCTGTTCCTGCATCCATTCAGGGCCTTTATGAAGCGATGGGGAAAAGCTATCCCGGGTTCACGGTCCCGGCAATCAATATCAGAGGGCTTACCTATGACACGGCAAAGGCGATCTTCCGCAAATCGATTGAAAAGAACGTCGGCGCGTGCATATTTGAGATAGCGCGTTCCGAGATCGGATATACAAAACAGAGACCGATCGAGTATGCTGCCGTCGTGCTTGCTGCTGCCGTAAAAGAGGGGTTCCAGGGGCCGGTCTTCATCCAGGGTGACCATTTCCAGCTGGTAAGGAAAAACTACCTTGCCGACCCTGCACCCGAAACCAACTATGTGAAGGGTCTCATGGCAGAAGCCATTGAGGCAGAGTTCTACAATATTGACATCGACTCCTCAACGCTGGTAGACCTCGATAAGGATACCCTGAAGGAACAGCAGCGGCCCAACTTTGAAAAAACTGCCGAGCTTGCTGCACACATCAGGGCCATACAACCCAAAGGAGTCGATGTCTCCATTGGCGGTGAAATAGGAGAGATAGGGGGGAAAAACAGCACCCCTGACGAACTCAAGGCATATCTCGACGGCTTCAGGGAAACATTCCGAGACGGAAAAGGCCTCAGCAAACTGAGTGTGCAGACCGGCACCTCGCATGGCGGCGTTGTCATGCCGGACGGTTCGCTGGCAAAGGTAAAAATCGACTTCGAAACGCTCAGGCAGCTCTCGGACATTGCCCGTAAAGACTACGGTCTTTCCGGGGCCGTACAGCACGGCGCTTCAACACTCCCTGAGGACGCCTTCAATATGTTCCCCGAGACCGGGACATCCGAAGTGCACCTTGCAACTGGCTTTCAGAATATCATCTATGACAGTCAGCACCTGCCTGCTGCATTCAGGGACGAAGTATACAACTACATCAGGAGCGAATTTGCAAAGGAACGGAAAGAGGGACAAACCGAAGAGCAGTTTATCTACAGCACCCGGAAAAAGGGGTTCGGGACGATCAAAAAGAAGTGGTGGGATCTTTCAGCAGATATCAGGGGGCCGATCATGCTGGAACTGGAGCAGAAATTCGAACTCCTCTTCAGCAAGCTGAAGGTCGAAAATACTGTTGATATCGTACGCAAGACCGTTCCGCCTGTGGTGATCAGGAAAGAAATCCCGGAGACCATAAGGCAGGAACTATGAAAAAAGAAGTCGTAGCAATCGTGGTCGGGGGCGGGCCTGCCCCCGGCATTAACGGGGTTATCAGCGCTGCGACCATCGAGGCTGCCAACGATGGCAAGCAGGTCATCGGCATTTTCGGAGGCTTCAGGAGCCTTTTTTCAGGCGACAAGGACTGCGCTGTTCCGCTCACGATAAACGATGTTTCACGGATCCATACAACCGGGGGCTCTATTCTGAGGACCTCACGCGATCCTATTGATACGGCAAAAGAACGGTTTGAAACACTTAAGGCCACGCTCAAGGCCCTGAAGGTGAGATACCTTATTACCATCGGCGGCGATGGGACCGCCTTCATGGCCAGATGGATCGAGCGGCAGTCACGGGGACAGATATCGGTCGTGCATGTTCCAAAGACCATCGACAATGATCTGCACCTCCCCGGCGGACAGTCCTCATTCGGGTATCAGACAGCCCGGCACTGGGGCGTGGAGATCGTCAATAATGTGATGGAAGACGCAAAGACAACCGGCAGATGGTATTTCATCACTACCATGGGCCGGTATTCAGGACATCTCGCGCTCGGCATCGGCAAGGCAGCCGGCGCTCCGCTCACGCTGATCCCCGAGGAATTCCCTGAACCGCAGCTCTCTTTTAAAAAGGTGGCTGACATACTCGAGGGTTCCATTATAAAAAGGCTGTCGATGGGCAAAGACCACGGGGTGGCAATTCTGGCCGAGGGCATCTCCAGCAAGTTTGATATCAAGGAATTAGAAACCTTCGAGTCCATCGAAAAAGACGAACTCGGGAGGATACGGTTCTCTGAAATACAGCTCAGCAGGATCATGAGAGACCTCGTCAAAAACAGCCTCGAAGCAAGGGGGATCAATCTTACCATCGTAGAAAAAAATGTAGGATATGAATTAAGGGCCGCTGATCCCATTCCTTTTGATATCGAATACACAAGGAACCTCGGCTACGGGGCGGTCAGGTTCCTGCTCAACGGCGGCACCGGGGCCATGATTGTCTTTGATGAAGGGAAACTGAGGCCGCTGTCCTTTGTCGAAATGGTTGACCACACGACCGGCAAGACAAAGGTCAGGCTCGTAGATATACGGTCCGAAAACTACGAGGTAGGAAGAAATTACATGATCAGGCTCGAAAAAGAAGACTTCACTTCACACAATCTCCGGAAACTTGCCGCTGCAGCCCGCATAAGTGTAAAGGAATTTACCGAAAGATTCTCTTACCTTGTAGAGTAGTGACTCTTGCTGAGGAGATCATGCGGGGGCGCTGTTTTCCTGTCAGGTATCCGGTTTTTGTAGTATAGTAAAAGCAATATCGTGTGGCTATTGAACTCAATTATAGGGATGTATGTTGTCCAGACATTCATGCACTCACTGATAGCGATCCTTATTATCGAGAGAGCAATACAGATATGGAAGATAACAAATCCGGTCTCGCTCTTCAGATACAGACTGATGACACTGATACTGCCCATCATGATGTTCCCCCTCTATCATATAGTCAATTTCAACAGGAACTCCCTGTCGTTCAGGGAAGAAGAAGCCCTTCTGAATACCAGCCGATGGCTCATAATCGATATATGGGACATGGTCACCGTAAACAGCCTGTTTCTGATATTCCTCGGAGCGACATCCCTCATTTTTTTTCTCCAGGAGGTTGCACCGATCATCAAAGACTACCTTTTCAGCAGGAAGGAAGACACGGCCAGCCTTGTTCCTGTCAATGAGGACATAGAGACAATGGTGAGCAGGCTGAGCAATGACCTCAGGATAGACAAACCGCCGGTAACCATTGTCGATGATGAAACACCCGTTGTCCTTGCAGCAGGATCAAAAAACCACACGGTCCTGCTTTCGACCGGGCTCATCAAAATGCTGAACAGGGACCAGCTCTACAGTGCGATAGCGCACGAATTCGCGCATATCGTCAGGAGGAGCAACGCGACGACATGGGCTGTGTTCATGCTGCGGATGCTCATGTTTTTCAATCCGATAGCGCTCATCGTGTTCAGAAGAATTGTTCAGGACGATGAACACATCTGCGACGATATCACCGTTTCATTGACAAAACAGCCTTTTGTGCTTGCCTCCACCTTAAAGGCCTTCTATTCTTCATCACTCGACGCAAACCCCTCGTTCCTGCGGAGGGTATCCTCCATGAAGGAAGGGATAGAAAACCACAGCCATAATCTGCTGCTGAAAGAAAGAATAGCGCGGCTTGAAAGCACTGACAGCCCAACGGAAACGGATTTTGAATGGGGGAAGTTCCTGCTGACTGCGGGAACCATTATAATCATTAATTATTTTGTGGTCTGATATGCCGGCAAAGAGAACAAAAACATTTTTTATGTACTTTTCCTTTGGCATCACGGTCTTAATCTTAGTGCTCGTCCTGAAATTGTTCAACTGGATACCTCATTCATTTCTGAAAGAAGACATCAGAAAATACAAAACCATTGAGGAGGTGACAAAACAGCTCAAACTGTCAAGGGTATATGTTCCGGCATACTTCCCTGAACACATTCAATGGCCCCCCAGGGAGATCTTTGCGCAGAAAAAGCCATTTGTACTGGTTATGGTGCATTTTGCGCATACTGATACCCGAAGCTTCGCCCTCTCTGTATACCAGTCTGATGCGAAGGCCGGATATGAACCTCAAATGGATATTCTCTACATGAAACAGGAGCATCCGGTCCTCATTAAGGGGAAAGAGGCGCTCCTCAGACTCGCGGTCTGCAGGGGCAACATCAAATGCAACAGCTTATCATGGACTGACCAGGGATTCAGGATTACCCTGGTCTCTGATGATCCGCCTGATCAGATGCAGCGTATGGCAGAAAGCATGATCCATGAGTGAACAAAAAAACTATACACAGGAAAGGAGAAAAATAAGACATTTTCCTGCTATGGAATAGGAAATTCTTCCGATTGCCTGGGACTGGATAAAGTTGCTAAAGTTAGGAGTAATGAATATGATCTTGAAACTTTTTCTAAAAATGGAGAAGGACTTATGGGTTTGAGATTAACGTTATGTAAAACAGTAATAGTGGTCGCTTTCCTCTGTTCTTTGTTCAGCAGTGCGGCTGCCCAGAAAAGCCTTTCCGAAAGCTCCATGCTCTGCCTCGGGTGCCATGGGAGCAAGGATTTAACGCTTGCATTGAAGAGCGGGGAAACACTTTCTCTCTATGTGAACGAGCAGAGCCTGAAAAATTCCGTGCATATTATGATCGACTGCTCAGAATGTCACACCGGTTTTTCAGCTGACAACCATCCGTCAAAAAAGCTGAATTCAAAAAGAGACTATGCTGTTTCAGGTTCTTCTCTCTGCCGCAAATGCCATACCAGATTCAAATCGCAGCTGCATGCAAAAATGACCGATGTGGCCAAAAAGGGCGGAAAGCTCTGCGTTGACTGCCACGGCAGCCATGCGGTACAGCCTGCTTCCAAGAAGGAGTCCAGAGATTCCGACTATTGCCTTGGATGCCACAAGAACGCACTTACGATGACCTTCAGGGACGGTGAAAAAATCTCAGTGCAGATAGACCCCGAACTCCTGCATACTTCAGTCCATAAGAAACTGTACTGTTCGGACTGTCATTTCGGCTTTTCCCCTGAAGAACATCCGCAGCGGAAGTTCAAGAGCAGGAAAGACTATACCATAGCAGCCTCAGAGAGCTGCAGGCGTTGCCATTTTGACAAATACACAAAGACGCTCGAAAGCATACACTACACCATGCTCAGCCAGGGCAATCTGCTGGCGCCCGTCTGCGTTGACTGCCACGGCGCTCATGCTATCTCACCGACCGGGAAAGAAAGAACCCTGAGCGCTAAACGGTGTCAGAAATGCCACGGCAGTATTTATGCCATTTATTCTGAGAGCGTACACGGCAGTGCGCTCTTTAATGAACACAACCAGGACGTACCGGTATGCATTGACTGCCACCGTGCGCATAACATCGATGACCCGAGGACCTTTGACTACCGCGAACAGATCCCCCAGATGTGCGGCAACTGCCATGCCAACAAGGAGCTGATGGACAAATACGGACTCACCACGGCGGTCGTAAACACCTACCTGCAGGACTTTCACGGGGTCACGCTCAAATTATACAAAAAACAGAAGGACCATACGAACGAGATCAAGCTGAGGCCTATTGCGGTCTGCATCGACTGTCACGGCATCCATGACATTACCATGACCACCGGCCCGCAATCCTCCATCGTCAAGACAAATCTGGTGAAACGGTGTCAGAAGTGTCATCCCGATGCATCAGAGAATTTCCCTGACAGCTGGATCTCGCACTATAAGCCGAGCCCCCAGAAGGCTCCGCTGGTTTTTGTCATTAATCTGATCTATAAGATCTTTATACCGTTCATGATGATCGGCTTGATTCTTCAGATACTGCTGCATATCTGGCGCTATGCGGTCAACAGATAGGAGGTGATCACAGATGGAAAAAAGCACTGTAATCGTAGGAGGAAAGATAAAGAGGTTCGGTCCTTACCGCATTGTCGAACACCAGGCTGCCATGGTAACCTTCGCGGTTCTGGTGATAACCGGGCTTTCCCAGAAATTCCATGAGTTCGGACTGTCCCAGTGGGTCATTATAAACCTCGGCGGAATCGACATCGTAAGACTGATCCACCGGTATACCGGGATCGTCTTCGGCATCCTGACAATCATCCATATAACCATTGCTTCCATCGGGATCATATTCCGCAGATGGCCTGCTTCAATGGTCATCAACAAAAAGGATTTTACCGATGCGATAGACAACCTGAAGTATTATTTCGGCATTACCGACCGTCCGGCGCAATGTGACCGCTACGACTACAAACAGAAGTTTGAATACTGGGGAGTGGTAATCGGGGGTCTCCTCATGATCGTAACCGGGCTGATCCTGTGGTTCCCAACCGATGTGGTAAAATATTTCCCGGGTGAGTTCATCCCTGCTGCCAAGGCAGCGCATACGAATGAGGCCCTCCTCGCCTTTCTTGTTATAATAGTCTGGCATCTCTACAATTCGGTGTTCAGTCCGGAGGTATTTCCTTTGGACACATCGATATTCACCGGCAAAATATCCGTAGGCAGGATGAAGCATGAACATCCGCTGGAGTATGAGCGTTTAACAGGAGAATCCCTCGAAGACGCCCATGGAGAAGGGAAATCAGGGACTGACCAGCAACCCGGTCTGTCACCATAGCGCACTGCAGGGAAATTGTATAAACGAATCATTATTTCGGTCATTCTCAGCATCCTGATAATCATCGTCAGTCTCGGGATCGCAAGCTACCTGACTGTCAATGACACTATTGAGCGTTCCCTCGACAAAAGGGTTGAGCTGGCAAAGATCATCGCCCGGCATATAGACTCCATCATCGAAAACAATTTCAACAGGCTCTATGATATTTCACTCTCAGGAGGAATTGACTTCTCCGACAACAATTGGGGGCCGGAAAAAAAGGCCCTCCAGGCGGCATATCAGTATTCGATATTTTCAGACGGAATTTTCCTGCTCGACAAAAGCGGCAACCTGGTACTGACCTATCCGCCGAGACTCGGGAGTCCGGAAAACCTCCTTGCGAATCCTTTTATCAGCAGGGTCATGACAGACGGCAAACCGGTCATCTCCGACATCTATACGGTTGAGCCATCGAAAAAAAAGGTAATATTTGCCCTTGTCCCGCTCAAGAACAAGAACGGAGACATTGTAGGGGTAGCCGGCGGGGAGATCAACCCGGTCAATTACATTTTTAACCAGATTATACGGGCGGTTCCGGAAGAACCGAATACATACATCGAAATGGTTGACAGTCACGGCATCATCATGGCCTCCAATAATCCCCAAAGGATCTTCATCTGCAGCGACCATAACAGATTCATGGGAAACCTCATTGCGCAGAAAAAATCTGCCGTAAAAAAATGTCACAGATGCCATGTCGACAGCGATAAACAGCCCGGCAATGATATTCGGTCAACGGATATCCTCGCCTTTGCGCCCCTTGAGTCAGCACCCTGGGGGGTTTCGATAGCGCAGCCTGAGGAAGATGTCTTTGCTCCTGCCACCAAGCTTCAGAGAACCTTTCTCGCCTTCAGCATAGGCTCCATCGGGATCGCATTCCTGCTCGCTGTCGGCATGGGAAGAAGCA
>JBBIUL010000010.1:0-18562 GCA_037440265.1 Nitrospira sp.
TACCTGAAGAAATATTTTCATCGAAAACAGCAAGTTCCCAGATCAACTACTGGCAGCCTCTCGGAACGCTTTATGTTGCTGCCGTCTTGCGTGAAGCCGGACACGACGTCAGGTTTTACAACGGGGCTTTTATGTCTCATGCAGCGGTCATTGAAGCCATAAGACAGTTTGACCCCGGGTTTGTCGGTATTTATTCAACTACCTTTGGCTGGGACAAGGCGAAAAAAACAGCAGCAGACATCAAGAATGTCATGAAACATGTCTTTGTCTGTGCTGGTGGTCCGTATCCTATTGCCATGAAGGAGCACTGCCTTGAGGATGCCGGAACCGTAATAGATGCGGTCGTCTTCGGAGAAGGGGAGTTTTCAACCCTCGAGGTCGTTGAGAGACTTCAGTCCGGGGCAGAACTGCATGGTGTCCAGGGCGTGATTTACCGGAAGGATGGGGCGATAGCAGCAAATCCTCCGCGCCCGCTGATCTCCGACCTTGATTCGCTCCCTTTTCCTGCGAGAGACCTCTTGGGTGATGCCGGACTGTATATTCCTCCTCCTGCAACGTACAAGAGGAAGCCGGTTGCAGTACTGATGACCTCAAGGGGATGCAACAGGAGGTGCATATACTGTTTTCAGCTTGATAAAGAGCGCAAGAGCGGTATACGGTACCGGAGCGTTGAGAATGTACTTGATGAAATCGAACACTGCCTGAAACAGGGATACCGCGAGATCAAGTTCATCGACGATACGTTTGCTGCTGATTACGACAGGGCCATGCAGATAGCAGGAGAAATCAGGAAAAGGAAGCTGGATTTCACCTGGTTCGCATCTGCATGTGTGAATCAGGTGGACAAGCCTTTGCTGCAGGCCTTCAAGGACGCCGGCTGCTGGGCAATACTGTTTGGTGCAGAAAGCGGAGTTCAGAAAAACCTTCATGCGATCAAGAAGGGGATTACGCTGGAACAGGTGAGGAAGGCTGTAAAGGCGGCAAAAGAGGTCGGCATTAAGGTCAGCACCCCGTTTATGTTCGGGATCCCCGGCGAGACGTTCGAAGAGGGGCTGCAGACTATCGAATTTGCCATTGAGCTGAACCCGGACATGGCAAATTTCCATGCAATTACACCATTTCCGGGAACGTACCTTTATGATAATCTCGATCAATACGGAACTGTTTCAAACGAACTCTCTGATTTTACCTATCAGGGGGCTGCGTTTATTCCCTACACCATGACGAGGGAAGAAATTTTGAAACTCCGGCAGATCGCCTTCAGAAAATTTTATTCAAGGCCTTCATTTATTTTCAGGAAGCTGCTTGAACTGAGAAATCCCCGTGAGTTCATGGTCGCTGTAAAAAGTGCAAAAAGCCTGTTCTGGCTGTTTGTGAAGCGTGACCTGTTCAGCAGAAACAACGGCAGACCCAGGAACCGGTCTGCCTAAGACGCCTTCCTCAAAACACTATAAAACGAATATTGCTCAAATCTGCGAGTTATATACAGGTCTGGTACATGCCGGCAGACAGGACCTACTGCTGAATCGAATAGAGAGATTCCTGTATATGTTCGCTGTGACATAAGGGGCATCTGCCGGGAGTTCTGAGTTTCTCTCTTTTTTTGAATACAAAACCGCATTTGAGGCACTCGGCAGGGGTAACCGTAAGCTGATGATCGCCCCGGCTCAGGGATTTCTGGATATGCTCAAGGTGGTCGTAAACCTGTTTTTCCGGTATCCTGGCTTCTGCTGAAATCTCTTTACCGGATAATGTGTGCCCGGTAAGAGCAGAAATGATCTGCTGTCGTATGGTCTCATTCTTTTCCGGAGGAACCTGCGGCTGTCTGGATCTTTTTTTCATGGCCAAACCTATTTATGAATTGTGACGATTGCCGGTTTCATTGGCAGGCTACCACGTATTGTAATGAATGCGGTCTTTGCTGAAACGGTCTGCAGGAGGCTTCTCTTCAGCAGGAAAACCGACCGGGATTAATGAAAACGGGACAACATGCTCCGGGATGTCAAGGAGTTTCCTGAGCCCGGAAACCCGTTCTTCCCTCGGGAAAATGCCAAGCCAGACAGCCCCCAACCCTTTGGCATGGGCTGCAAGCAGAAAATTCTGTGTGGCTGCAGCGCAGTCCTGGACCCAGTAGCCGGTATGTTTTTCAAGCTGCAGGTCACTGCAGACGAGCACGGCGATAGGTGCTTCCCTGAGCATCAGGGAGTGCGGGTGGAATGACGGGATCGTATCGAGAATGCTGCGTTCAGTGATGACAATAAAGTGCCAAGGCTGTTCATTGCCGGCAGATGGTGCGCTCATTGCAGCTTTTATTGCATCATTGATAAGGGGTTCAGGTACCGGTTCGGGCTTATACCTGCGTATGCTTCTCCTTGTGAGAATTGCATGTAAGACATCCATGTATTTCCTCCTCTTATGGTTATAGGAATCTGTACGGCCAGACATTTATTGGAGCTTGGCTGCAAAATACTCAAATAAAAGAGCCATACATAAAACTTGTTTGGTCAACCACAGCGTAACTTCTGGCAATTGAGCTTCTGCCACTACGCCAGCTTGGTGCCTTTAGTTCTGTATGGCTCCAGAATAGCTTTTTTATCCCTGAAAGGATAACGCGAAGCTTCTTTCTTTTTTTCGGGTGCTTTGGTGGATGCTTCAGGCTTCCTCCTCGCTGCATGGAGGCTTGCTCACCACAACCACTCCCGCTCCCATATTAAATTACTTGATGCTCCGGTGTATCCTTTCCGGGAGTCCTATTTTCTAATCTCAGGCTATCACTCTTTGAATCCGATGTCAAGGTTTTTCTGATTTTGTGTCCAGGTAGGTATGGACATGTTTTCCAGTTTTCGGGTACTGGGCAAAACAGGAAAAAATATTGTAGAAAAGACAGAACTGCGAACAGTGAAGTGCATTCAGCATGCGGATGAATTATTTACCATCTGCAGCACACCTGAACCCCATATCATCGTCCCTTTCGACCATGGGCCCATGTCCGGGATCACCGGACCTCAGACTGACCGGAAGGCTGTACCACGAACCGCCCTTCAGGATCGCCTCATCAACCCATTCCCTTACATTGCCTGCCATATCCATAGCACCGTAGGGAGATTTGCCTTCAGGGAACCTGCCTACAGGCGCAATCTTTTTGTAGCCGTCTGATTTTCCGTCTTCGTCCCAGTTTGCCTTGCCGCCGTCCCACGAGTTGCCCCATGGATATTGCGCTCCTTCTGTGCCCCGCGCAGCCTTTTCCCATTCAATCCTTGTCGGCAGCCTTTTCCCTGCCCATTCGCAATAGATGCCGGCCTGTCTCCATGTTATGCCTACCACAGGATAGTCTCCCATGCTGTCGTCACTATACCAATTCTTGCCGTCTTCATGGATGGTCTTCGGATAGTCGGAAATAAGGGACGGCACCTTGCAGGGTCCGGAGGCAACACATTTCTTGTAAAGGGCATTTGTTACTTCATGCCTGTCAATGTAGAATGAGGGCAGGAAAATGCGCGCAAGTGGGTTCTCTGTACTTCCGGGTTCTGATTCGGCAAGGCCCGTGACAAATTCTCCATGAGGGACCAGGACCATTTCAGCATTGTCTTTGCCGATGATAATCTGGCTGTCCGCATCAGCGTTATGAGGCATGATGAACAGAAAGAAGTGTATAATCAGGCACATGAAAAACATGGTTTCCTCGTTATTTTAATTATAACCTTCAATTTAAATTCATGAAACCTGAATCGAATTCCTGCCGGCATTTCTTGACAAGTGCATATGTCCCGTCCTACAATCACCCAGAGACCAGGCCATGGTGATGATTCGCAAGAAATCCCGATAACTGCGGAGCTGCATGATTTCTCAAAACACTCTTTCATTAATCGAATTTGACAAGCTGCTGAAACTCGTTTCAGCGCATGCGCACAGTGATGCGTCCGAAAAGGCAGTGCTGGAGATCCTTCCGCTGGCTGATATCACCTCCATTAACGAACGGGCCGGAATCATACAGGAGATAAGAAGGCTGTCCTCTGACGGCGCCCCCCTTGCACTCCTGCCGTTTTCTGACCTGTCTCCCTATGTTGCGAGGGCTCGACCTCATGGCGCTGTTCTCGACGGACTTGAACTTGCCTCTTTCATCCCGGTGTTTGAAATGCTTTTTGATCTGTCTTCGCATCTGCGAGAGCATGCTGAGCTTCAACAGCTCTCTGCGATTGCCGCCGATCTGACCGGTTATCCCAATATTCTGAGGGTGCTCAAAAAATCAGTCGACAGCGTGGGGAATGTGCTCGATTCAGCTTCTTCGAAGCTTTCAGAACTAAGGAAGAGCATCAGCAGACTGGAGCTGAATATTCAGCGCAAACTGGAAGAACTCACAAGGGACAGCAGTACAGCAGTATTTCTCCAGGATGATTTTATTACCAAGAAGGCTGGCAGGTGGGTAATTCCGGTGCGGATGGACTCCAAAGGGCAGGTGCCGGGAGTGGTCCATGATGTCTCAAGGTCAGGGGAGACCGCCTTCATAGAACCTATCAGCATACTCGGCATTTCAAATGAGCTGGAAAATCTGGTTGCAGAGGAGAAGGCTGAAGAGATACGGATTCTGCGAGAACTTTCTTCACTGATAAGGGAGCATGCAGAGGGAATCGAAAGGGAATATGCTGTCCTCGTGCGCCTTGATATGCTTAACTGCATCGCCCTTTTTGCAGATCAGATGAATATGACAATCCCCCTTGTCAATCATTCGGGAATTATCCATATCTCAGGCGCACGTCACCCGCTCCTGCTTTCAGCGTTCCGGTCTTCAGACACGCACCGGGAGGTCGTTCCCCTTGATGCAGGTCTTGGCACAGAAAACAATACTGTTATGGTGATAACAGGTTCAAATGCAGGCGGCAAGACAATCGCAATCAAGACGATAGGCATTCTGACAGCCATGGCCCTTGCCGGCATGCCGGTGCCTGCTGATTCGTCATCGAATTTTCCGCTGATATCGCAGCTGCTTATTGATATCGGGGATGAACAGTCAATCGAAAGCAGTCTTTCGACGTTTTCAGCCCATGTTTCAAATATTGCCGGAATCATTGAGCGGGCAGACGATCATGCCCTTGTCTTAATTGATGAGCTTGGCACCGGCACTGACCCGGATGAAGGGGCGGCACTTTCATGCGCGGTGCTGCACCAGCTGCAGTCGAGCGGTGCATTGGTCTTTGCTACAACGCACCTTACCGGCATAAAGGGCTTTGTTCACAGGACCACTGGGATGATCAATGCTGCAATGGAATTTGACCAGAAGAACCTCGTACCGCTCTACCGGCTGCGCATCGGAGAGCCCGGACAATCCCATGCCCTGGAGATTGCAAAGAAATACGGGATGCCTGACAGCATAATCACGAAGGCCAAAGAACTCATAGGCGGGATAAATATTGAATTCGAAAACCTCATTGCAGAAATGCAGGCAAAGAGGGATTCTTACGAAACACTGCTGCAGGAACTCGGCCGCCGGCAGGAAGAAATGGAACTGCAGCATAAGCAGCTTGACAGGAAACTTTCTGAAGCGGAAGCAAAGGCGAAGGGGTTGCTGGAGAAGGCATATCTTGATGCACATGAGATAGTTGCGCAGGTGAAAAGAGAGATGCATGCAAGACTCGAAGATATGAAAAAAAAGGACAAGGAATCCGTTCGCCTGACAATCAAGGAGATTGAAAAAAAACAGAAAATGCTTGCAGATCAGCTGGAGCAGGCCGGTTCAGGGACTGAACTCAGTATGGACAGCATCAGGAAAGGTGATGATGTTTTCGTCAGATCACTCGGTTATGACGCAACTGTGACAGAGGTTATGCAAAAACATCAGCGGGTCCGCATCAGGGCAGGCAATCTGGAGTTTGAGATCCCGTTTTCCGATCTCAGGGCAGCAAGCGGCAGGCATGTTGCCGGAAAGCCCGGAATCAGGAAAGCTGAAAAAACAGGTGATGATATGGTCCCTTCCCGCATCAATATGGTTGGGTTGCGGGTGGATGAGGCGCTTTCAAAGCTTGAACCGTTCCTGAATCATGCGTCTCTTGCCGGGTATACAGCGGTCACGGTCATCCACGGCATCGGAAAAGGCCTGCTGGCCAGGGCGGTTCGCGAACATCTCGACGGACATCCGCTGGTGAAAAAATTCAGGGCAGGTAATCAGGGTGAGGGTGGCAGCGGCGTGACCATAATTGAACTTGCCTGAAGTGGTGATAGAATGGAAAGAAAGGAGAGCAGGGGTGAAACATGGGAATATTGAATTATTTCAAGCCGGTGCGGTCAATGACTGCTGATGAAGTCCGTGCGTTCATGAAAGACAGGAACCCGGATGATTACAATCTTGTCGATGTAAGACAGCTGAAGGAATACGAAAGGGGACATCTTCCGGGTGCAAGACTGATCCCGGTTGGAGAACTCGCTGAACGTGCCGGTGAACTGAACCCTGATAAGTCAACGATCGCATACTGAGGCTCGGGGGTTCGCAGCCGTGCAGCTGCGTCGATGCTGGCCGACAAAGGGTTTGCGGAAGTTTTCAATATGGAGGGCGGGATACGCGCATGGGAGGGGTTCGTCGCTGAAGGCCTGCCTGATGCAGGGATGGCGTATTTTCCGAAAGGGGCATCCCCCCTGGAACTTATAACTCTTGCCTGGACTTTGGAGGCCGGTTCCGGGAAATTTTATTCAAATGTTGCGGGTATGCTTCAGGGGAAGACAAAGGACCTCTTTGCTGAACTTGTGAAGGCAGAAGAGCATCATAAAGAATCACTGAACAGACTCTACGCACAATTTGCCGGCACAGACGCAGACCAGGGATTCCCCGGATCAATGGCTGCTGAAGAAAAAGCCGGCGATCTGATGGAGGGAGGCATGCTCGTCAGTGAGGCGCTCGAATGGATCAGGGGCAAGGACCCGGCACAGATAGTGGAGCTTGCAATGGCCCTCGAGACGAATTCGTACGATCTCTATCTGAAAATGGGCAGAACGGTCAGTGGAGAAGACGCTCAGGAGATATTCCGTTCCCTTGCAGCTGAAGAAAAAAAACACCTCGAACGTCTTGCTGCAGAACTGGAAAAAATGATTTAGCAGGGATTTCCCCGGAGTCGTCCATGAAAGCGAAAGTCAGGCTGCAGGCAGTCAAAGTTGAAAATACTCTCTTGCAAGATCCGGATAGAGTCTTGGATTAAAGAGGATATTGGTCATGAAGTAGCATTCATGTGTGCAGTAGCACTCATTGTTTTTGATGGAAGCAATGACTTTGCATGCTGTGTCCGAGCGGACGATTTTGTTCATATCGTAATCATAATCCCTGATATTGCCGAACGATCCCGCAAGGATCTCGCAGGGGAATACATCTCCCGTTTCCGTAATTACCGTGTTCAGTCTCCCCGCATAGCAGGGGATAAGCCTTTTTTTCTCCTGGACCGTCCGGTAGATAAGCTGACGCTGAAGGATGTCCTGTGCTGCCTTGATGCGCGCTCCCCTGAACCGGTAGGTCTGTGATGACCTGTCCTTGAGGTTTTGTTCAAGACGCATAATTGCTTCGAAATACTTTGCATGATCTATCTTCTTAAAGCCTTCGTCCCCGAGGTTGCCGCGCACCATTGATATGGTATGAGTCCTGACATGTTCCAGCCCTTTGACAAAATCGATGATCTCATCCATTTCATCCTGGTTTTCAGAACAGAATACGGTGTTGACGCCAAGCTCAAAGTTCGCAAACCTGTCGAGGAAAGGCCTCAGCACATCATACGTCTGCATGGTCCGTTCGAAACTGCCGGGGGTATCCCGGACCTGATCGTGTCTCTGGCCGACCCCGTCAAGGGAAAGCTTCACTGCTATGATGCTCTCCGGGCAGTCCCTAAGGATCTCCTTTGTAGTCGTACGGATCACATCAGGCAGGAGGCCGTTTGTGGGAAAGAGCATGATTGAAGGCTTGTTGTTTCTGTGGAATGTTCTGGCTATCTCTGCAAGATCATTTCTCAGGTATATTTCACCGCCGGAAAAAGCCAGCCAGAGGAGATTCCCCATCGAACCTGATATTTTTTTTATTTCATCCAGCGTCAATTCCCCGGAGCCTGAAGCCTGATGATTGCTGCTCTTGAGATAAAAACAGAACGGACATCTGGCATTACATCTGGCAGTGAGAAAAAAGGTGAGGTGGATGGGCCTGCTCTTGATGAAAACGGAGCCGGTATGTCTCATCAGGGAAAGCATTATGAACCCGGTCCTCTGCCTCTGAAAAAGAGGAGATAATGCATCAAGCCGGAAAACCCGCCTGCCCCCACGGCAAGGGGATAAAGGCCAAGGTAGTAGCTGATTGCGCCCAGTGAGAAGAGGAATCCTTTTGTGCTCATGACGGCTGCAAGAAAATTTCTGTTTACAAGGACGTTGAAGACACAGATCAATGCAGGTATTGCCAGGAGCATAGCTTTTCCGGAGAGAAGGGAAAGGATGAGAAAGAACAGGCAGAGGAAGTACGATGCCACATTTATTTTCAACTCTGCCGAGGCTGTCCCTGAGTCGGCGAGCAGGTCCCTGTTCTTCAGTGAATAAACGGTCCAGTATTTTGATTTTCTGTATGCGTTCCGCATTGATTTGAGCAGGTTGAAATCGAATACATGCTGGACCAGGATGTCCGGATTCATGATGAGAACAGCCCCTGACCTCCGCAGCCTGTGGCTGAACTCAACGTCCTCGATAATCGGGAGAAAGTCCTCAGGAAATCCTCCGCTTTTTCTGAACAGGTCAGCGCTTATTGCCATTGCATGTGTGGCGATGTAGTCAGGATGTTCGGTCTTTGTTTCAGAGTAGTTTACAAAAACAGACTGGAATGTGCTGAAGAAGGAATCATCATGGGCAATTTTGGTATAAGACCCCCCCACAATGCGGTTGTTTTCCCGGGGAAGGGAAGATGCTACAACAGACAGCGTGCTGCTCTGAAGAACACAGTCTGCGTCAGTGAAGAAGAGGATCTCTCCGCTGCTGTTGCTCGCCCCTTCGTTACGCGCCTTTGAAGCGCCGGAATGTTTGTCCAACCGGACCAGCCTGCAGGGGAACTGCTTTATTATCTCAACAGAATTGTCGGTGGAACAGTCGTCAACCACGACCACTTCGAAATCAACATGTGATGATGCGAAAACGGAATCGAGACAGCCACCGATCGTGGCGGCTCCATTGCGATTGGGAATTATGACTGAAATCTTTCTGCTCATTGACACTGAATATTATGTAACAAAAAGGCTCTGATAATCCAATAGGTTAGTCATCCTGATAGATTTTTGTGCAGTATTTGTTTCTTGACTAATCACGGGTGATTGTGATAAAAAATACCTGAACCCGCATTAAGCTGTAATATTGGTTTTTTTGTTATCTGCATTTAATAAACTGTTTGATTGAAGAGGAGGGGAACATGTCGAAAAAGATTGCGGTTATTGCAAGGGAAAAGCAGGCAGAAGCATTCAGGATGTCGGTGGGGCTGACGCTCGCCGATGATCAGCCGACGGTATTTGTTATGGACAAGAAAGTGGTAGAGGATGAAGGAGTGGCGCTCAATGTTGAGACATTGGGAGACCTCGATGTCAAAATCTATACCAACACTGCAGAAAACAGCAATTTTGAACTTAAAAGCAACGAAGAGATAGCCCGCGATCTGGTTAATTACGACGCAGTAATTACATACTAGGTCTGTAAATCACGGTTTTCAAGGCAAAAACTGTCCGTGCCTAATCGACACCGTTGCCATCGTTAAAGCGGTAAACCAAAACAGGGGTTTGATGTGGCAGAAAAAACATTGGATCTGAGGGGATTGATCTGCCCGAGACCGGTGATAATAACCATGAGCACTCTGAAGTCCATGGAAAAAGGTCAAACTCTTGAAGTATATTCAACAGACAGCACGGTGAAGGAAAGCATTCCCGCACTCTGCGAAAGATCCGGGTACAGGCTTGTACATCTTGCCGACGAGGATGGGCTGATCCATTTCAGTATTCAGAAGTAACAAGGCTGTCCCTTTCTGATTTCCATTCCCGCTCGAGTAATCTGGATTCGGTCATTTGCGACAGATACGATAAACGGCAATTCAGACACAATAAGAGAAGGTTTAGATTAGGATATATATTTGAATACCATATATCTTAAAATTATAATTTGAAGTTGACAACAACTTTATAACAAATGCTATTTTATACTCAATAAAAATTACAAATCCTCGTTGGTATCATCAATCACAATCAGCAAAAAAAAGGGGGTGGTAAAGAGAGTTCGCATCAATTTGTCTTTTCAGGGTTGTTTCAGCACCAATCAAAAACACAGAGAGGGAGAGTGAACATGAAAAAAATCTTTTTCGTAGCTGTAATCCTGTCTATCATTTCAGGCGGTTATCTTGCATTCACCACTGTTGATTCAAAGACTCCTGTTGTTGTTGCTGCAAAGGCATATTCAACAAAGGTATATATTGCAGGACACGGCGGACACTTTGCCGAGGCAGATGTAACCATTGATCCGAATAACTCCGCAAGTCCTATTAAGATGAACAGCCTTGGCAAGGTTGATATAGGCACAACCGCAAGTCACAAGACCCATGACGCACGCATCGATGCCAATGACAGCACCATTCTTTTCTGGTCAACCTATGCGAAAGACCCGCAGGGGAAAATGCATGTAGGGAAAACAGACCTTAAAACCGGTAAGGTATTGATTGATGTTGCACTCGATCCTGACCCGAGATCACCCGGTGCAAAGGGGCCCCTGTATTGTGCTTCCGGCCAGTCAAAGAACGACTATATGCCGGTCTTCATGGGCACAGAAGGTTATATCGATGTATTCGACAAGGCAACAATGAAGCATAAACACCGGGTGTTCATCAGCGACCTCGGCTACAAGCCTGAAGAGGTGCTGTTCCTGCATGGCGTAAACTCAAACGATCTTAAAACGTTTGCCCTCAGCCTTGCAATGAAGGATGCAGACGGAAAGGCAAACGGCAAAAACGACATAGTGCTTGTTGACCTGCCTGCGCTTGAGAAGGGAAAGCTTGTTGAAAAGAAGAGGACAACCCTTACCGGTGAACCGGGCAAAACCATAACCTTCAGGCAGTATTTCAGCAAGGACGACAAACTCATCTTCCAGTCCTCAGGCGACAGGATGTATGTGATCGATGCTGCTTCGCTCAAGCTTGTGGATGAGAAAATGACCCCTGGCGAAAACCATGATGTAATGCCTTCTCCGGACGGCAAGTTTGCCCTGCTGACCCTGAGGACCAATGCATCGGCTGTCGGTATGGACGGAAAGGCAGTTATGGACAAGGAAGGCAAGCCAGTATCAATCAAGGATGGTTCACTGCATCTTTATGATGTTGATGCTAAGAAGCTTGTCGGAAAGTCTGAATCAGTATGTATAGGCTGCCACAAGGACATGGGTTTAGGCGATAAGACCGCAATCCTGTGTGGTCTCGACGCAAACTGGAAAAAATAAACAGACTCACCAGCTTTTTTATTCATTCTATGCGGCTGTTCAGCCGCATAGAATGAATATTCTTTTCTTTTTCTATTATAATAACGGTCACTTGAGCCATGAGCAGAGAATTCAGCCTTTTTACATTTGCGGTCAAAAACCTTAAGAGAAAACCTGTGCGGTCCGGGATACTTGTTTTCGCGATCGGTCTGCTTGTCTCCGTACTCGTTTTTGCGCTTTCATTTGTAAGACGCGTTGACTCAAGCATCAGGACGACATCCGACAGGCTTGGTGCAGACCTGCTCATCGTCCCTTCAGGGTCAAGGGGTGCTGCGGAAGATGTTCTGCTTGAGAGCAAAGTGAAGACCTTTTATATGGACAGGGGGATCATCGAACGCCTCAGCAGCATCGAAGGAATAGAGCAGGTGACCAGTCAGACCTATCTGGCGACGATTGTCGGTGCATGCTGCGACGTGCCGGAATCAGTTGTGGTGGCGTTCAATCAGAAGACCGATTTTCTGGTCAGCCCGTGGCTCAGCAAAGAGCTCAACCGCGAACTCAGGAAAGGCGAAGCGATTGTGGGGAACGATTCTGCCTATAACATCCGGGTCGGGCTGACTGATGTCGACAGCGTGTTGTTCGGCAATTTGTTCAAGATGGTCGGTGTTCTTGAGAAAACGGGAACAGGACTCGATACCGCGATTTTTATCGACGAGGCGAACATAGAAGATATCCTGAGGAACGCAACCATTGACCTGAAACCAAATCAGATATCGGTTATCTTTGCAAAAGTCAAAAAGGGGCTTGATCCCTATAAGGTTGCCGGCACCATCGAGGACTCGATCATAGAAGTCGATACGGTCGCCCGAAAAGACATCGGCAGGAACCTCATCGCTGCGCTCAGAGACATAAACCGCATTTTTTCAATTACTGTTATAACCGTTTCACTGCTCTCAATATTTCTCGTGTGGGCCATATTCTCGGCAATTGCCAACGAACGTTCAAGAGAAATCGGGATCATGCGGGCTGTAGGTGCAAAAAGAGACCACGTTGTGCGGTTGTTTTTTACAGAGGTGCTTATTGTCAGCAGTATCGGGAGTATTCTTGGCATTGCTGCCGGGACAACGCTTTCATATCTCCTCTCCAACAGCTTCACGATACTGCAAAACCTGTCTTACGACATACATGCGGTTGACCGCATTGCCATAAGCGTTATAAGCCTGTTGGCCGGAACCGTTATCTGTATTGCAGGAGCGCTTTCGCCAATCCAGAGGATCAAGAAACTGGAACCGCTTCTGGCGATCAAAGAGGAATAGATGTCATTTTTGGAGATTTCCGGCATTACCAAGACGTTCTCGGTTGATAATGCAGTCATCAAGGCGGTTGACCATGTTTCCCTGGCTATAGAGCAAGGGGAATTTCTGTCGATCGTCGGGCATTCAGGTTCAGGCAAGACAACCCTTCTCTCGATAATAGGCGGCATTATACGGCCCACATCAGGGAGGGTCCTTTTTAATGGTTCTGATATCAGCACATTCAACGATGAGAGCCTCTCGGAGTACAGGAACAAAAACATCGGATTCATGTTTCAGTTCGCGAGCCTCCTCCCTATCCTCACGTCAAAAGAGAATATCCTCCTGCCTGGACTGTTCGGGATGAATGGCAGGCCGAAGAACCCGAAAAAAGCTGAAGAATATCTGGAGATGGTCGGGATAGCAGACAAGATCAATGCCTACCCTTCTCAGCTTTCAGGCGGACAGCAGAGGAGGGTTGCCATAGCTCGCGCCCTGATCAATGAACCAGAGCTGATTCTCGCCGACGAGCCGACCGGTGATCTCGATGAGGAGACCGAGTCCGAAATCATGGCGCTCTTCAAAAAGCTCAATGAGGATAAGAAGATCACGTTCATTCTTATTACCCACAACCTCGATCTTGCTGCACGTGCACGGAGGCGGATCAGGATGAGTCAAGGACAGATCACTGAGCTTTAATGTGCAGCGCTCTACTTTACTGTTTCAGCCGTCAGAAGAATGACCGTATTCTCTTTATGGTCCTGGGCATTGCGTCCGCTCAGGATGTTCTGCACGAGGGTTTCACTGCTTTTGGTGCTGCCAGCAAGCAGCACGGTCTCGCCGTCTTTCAGGGTTAGCTCTGTCGCTGCCTCACGGAATAAAATTTCATTCCTGCCGTTTTCAGCCGGGTAGCTGATGCGGGGCATGATGGTGATATGAATGCTGGTGCCGATGACCCTCGGGCTTACAAAAAAACCTGTTATCACGTCCCTGAATTTTGTTTCGACTGAAAGATGGCCGTGGCGCCGGGCATAATGATAAAACCAGTCGGTATAGGCAATGGTCATGCCGGTTTCAAGCCTCCCGCTTCTTCCGCTCATCACGAGCAGTGACAGTTCTCCGCTTTTCCGGAGCTTCTGATGCTTGTCCTTCAGGAGTGCATGTATATTCAATCCAGGGCCGGCAGCAGTGCCGACAGTCCAGTGGCTGCCGCCTGCGCTCCAATGTACAATGAAGCCGTTTTCTCTTAAAGCGGTTTCGTCGGTAAATTGCATGGTCACGCGCACCTGCGTCTGTACGGTGTCCTGCGTTTTGAGAAATTCAGCCACTGCATTTATGTTTTCGGGATAGTCTTTGACTATCAGGGAGTTGCTGATTTTATCTGCAACAACGCTCCCTTCAGGGGAGAGGAACATCTCCACGGTCCGTTCAAAATCCTCTGCGAACCGGTAGTGTATCTTGAAGACCTTTATGACGGTGTCTGCCGCAGCACTCAGGTGAGGGGAAGCAAGACGGGGTGTTATGAGCACAAGACAGCACAGCAGGAGAAAAAAGCCTTTGTTACCGTGCTGTGGCAACATCATGATTTCTATCTTAGCAATTTACGGCTCTGTCTGCAAGAAAACGGCCGTATTGATTATATAGTTCTACTGCTGCATGGACAGAACAGTTCATCCGGATAACAGGCCTCCTGTCAGGGATGAAAGCCAGCAGCTGACAAATCAGAAATAGAAGTCAGGCTTTCTGTCGTCAAACAGGTTGTTGAAGGGGTTCAGTGATTTGTTCCTTGCATCAGTGACATCAATTTCAGCAATCGACAACACCTCTTCCCCGGATGATGCCCTCGACAGGATTTTCCCCCTCGGAGTAACAATCTCACTCATACCGATAAACCGCAGTTCTTCCTTGTCTCCTCTTTTTTCAGCCCCAATCCTGTTTGCCGTAACTGCAAAGACCCTGTTTTCGAGGCACCGGGTTACCATGGCCTCAGGGCAGTAGGGCAGGACGAGATTTGAAGGGTGGGCAATGATGTCAGCGCCTTTCAGCGCAAGTGTCCGGACAGATTCAGGGAAAAACCAGTCAAAGCATACCATGATCCCGATAGCGCCGATCTCTGTCTCCCAGACCCTGAACCCGGTAGTGCCGGGAGAGAACCATAGTTTTTCCTCATAGAATAAATGAATTTTCCGGTACACACCGATAAAGCCTTCCGGGCCTGTCAATACTGCCGAGTTGAAGCATGCTTCTCCGTCTCTCTCGGCAATGCCGGCAGCAATGTACATTTTTTTTGCAGTTGAAATCTCAATGAGGCTGCGGGTAGTGAATCCGTGCGGGATTTCCTCTGACAGCTCGGTTGCTTCATCCTTTGACAGAAACTGGTAGCCGGTATTGAAAAGCTCCGGCAGGACCATGAGATCAGCGTCTGCAGAATGCAGTGTATCAGCAACCTTCGCGATATTTTGTTTTATGTCGCCGAATACCGGCGCAAACTGGAAAAAACCGGTTTTCATGGTTAGAAAAGCTTCGCTCCTTTCTCAATGTCTGCGGTGACTATCCTGAGATATTCATTGTCAGCTGTGCTTTTGAGCAGGACCGGACTGCAGCCCATTGAATTGTCCCAGTGTTCCTCAGCAATGGGGAACCGGAGATTGCATTCGTTGCAGACAAGGTCTGCTCCTTCCACCCGATACCCTTTTTTTGATTTGCTACAGGTGAAACAGGCATCGAAATGCACAGTGAGGCTGTTGTTGCGGTCGGTCCTGACCAGGAAATTAATGCGTTTCCCATTCTTCCGGTACGTATAAAAATGCACTTTGCCGTCATTTACCGTGTTGAGCGGCAGCTGTATGACGCCGTTCTGAGTGGTCACTACCGTATGTTCGGAAGGCAGTTTGCTGCATCCTGACAGAACCGCAGGTGCAGCGAATAATGCATAGAGACAGAGTCTCAGCCAGGCATGATGATAACGCACCATTTTCTTCATATCTCAGTATCCTTTAAGCGTGAACGGGGAAAAGAGTACCGGAATAGATGCTATTATAACAAAAACAGACGTCAAAGATACTGATGCGAGGGCCCACTTTCGCTGAATGCCGGGAATGATATGAGAAAGCGAAGTGATGTGCTCAAACCGTCGTATCCCCCCAATCATAATGCCGAAGAAACTGCCGCTGAAAAGGGACAGAAAGAGCGGATACCCTGCAAAGTAATACTCACCCTGCAGGATATCAAAAGGACAGTGGTGAAACGGCATCTGGTAAAAGTACAGCGATATGAACGATATTACCGATGCGAGCGCAACAAAAAGGAAAAGGCCTGAGAGCAAGGAAAAAAATACGGCATTTCTGCCGGTTCTGAGAAAGACAACCCCTGATGCAAGGTGTACGGCAAAGAGGCCGTAGAATGTAGCCTGAAGCGGTGCAGCCGGCAGCGAGGCTATCGTGCTGGCGAGGCCGGGGTTTTCCTCTGAAAAGACAACTCCGCAGCATGATGTTATGACATTCGGGTCGATATTCAGAAAGAACTTCATCTGAAGGTAATACCCCGCTGCAGCCGCCGGCAGTATCAGCAGAAGCAGGACATACTTTTTCAATGTCAGAGGATAGTCCTCTGCCCTGTTGTCGAGGTAGTTAAGTGCGATCCATCCGGCGGATATGAAGATAGAGATGATTTTCGCGTAGAGCGCAGGAAATCCATAGCTGTTTGCATTCAGGGAGCCGGTTGCACACATGGCGCCTGTGAGCAGGTTATGGATGTCATCTGCCGTATAGATGAAGAGGAACGCAGAGACTATCTCGAATGCAAGGCCCCAGGCGACGAGTGTCGAAACAAGATAGGTTTTTCTTTCAAGGGAAAGCTGTGTTTCGGAGCTGTCGGTTATGTCCCAGTTCAGCAATATTTTGAAAGCGAGAAGCGCGGCATACCCAAGGACGATAAGATTGATCCCGGATCCGAGGAAGAGTGTGATGATTCCGGGATGAAAAATCATTGTCAGCTTCGGGCCCTGGAGATGTTTATTGCAGAGCCGTCTCTCATCTCCGCAATCATACCTGCCTGTCCGGTAGGCAGGCCCAATGCTTCCGCTTCGAAGACAAGGGGATCATGTGTTGCTATGATAATGGTCTTTCCCTTCTTATTCAATTGTTTCATAATTGCCATGAATTCTTTTGAAAGTGCTGTATCAAGGTGTGCTGTCGGTTCGTCGGCGAGGATTACTTCGGGATCATTGATGAGCGCGCGTGCGATGGCGGTCCGCTGCTGCTCTCCCCCGGAAAGACCCTGGACAGGAAATTCCGTTCTGCCGGACATGCCGAGGCTGTCTAAAATTTCGACCGCCCTCGATCTCAGAAGTCCGATGTTTGTATTGGCAGGGAAGAGCGGGACCATGACATTCTGCAGAACCGTCAGCCCTGGTATCAGGTTGAACTGCTGGAAGATGAACCCGAAGGTCTTCCTCCGAATCCCTGTCAGGAACCGCTCCGGAAGATGCGAAACGTCTTTCCCGGCTACGGTTATCGAGCCTGAGGTGGGCCGCGTCATGCATCCGATCAGGGAGAGAAGCGTTGTCTTCCCTGAGCCGCTTGGCCCCTTGAGCACCGTAAAATCGCCGGTCTCAATCTCAAGGGAAATATCATTTACGGCAAGCACCTCGTTTGCCCTGCCCCTGTTGTAATATTTTGTTGCGTGCTCTGTCCTTATGATATGGTTTCTCATGTCCGTTGTCTGCAGTCATCCCCTCATGACTTCGTCAGGGTCAGTGATAGCTGCCTTCCACGAGGGGATGATCGTTGAAGCGATATAGGGGATAACCGTGAGGGTCATAAGCATGCCGAGCTGATAAAAACTTATAAAGGGTGTGAGCCGGAAAGACGGGTAGATGACCGACCATCCCTTCAGCACAGGCTCGAGCAGAAAGGCACTGAGGAAGAAGACATGGATATAGGCAGCTATTATCCCGAGCAGAAAGGAAGTGACTGAAATGGACAGTCCCTCCCAGAACTTCATTTCAAGGACATCCGACGTCTCCCAGCCGATTGCCTTAAGGATGCCAATCTCTCTCTTTTCGTCTGCGCCCAGACCGGTTGCCTTGTCCCAGGCAAGGATGATGAATGCGATAAGCGCTCCTGAAAAAAGGGCAAGGATCAGACCGCTCCTCCAGCCGAAGACCGCATCATAGGTCCTGATGATATCACCCCTGAGGATAGGTCTTGAGTCGGGGAAACGTTTTCTGATTTTTCCGGCGATTACCGGAGTTTCTGCTTCATTGGATACCGAAACGACAATGTCCGTGGCCATGCCGTCAGGGAAACCAAAAAATCTTTTTATGTCGTAGAGGCTCATAACGATGAGGTCCGCGGTGAGCAGTTCTGATTCAGACTCAAAAACACCGGCAATAGTGAACCGCATATAATCACCGGCGGCGGTCCTGAGCGACACCTCGCTGCCGATATCAATCAGTCGTGCACGTGCTATGCCATTGCCTACGGCGATCACCTGCTGAGCATCAACCGGAGGTATCGTGCCGCGCAACAGGCGGTTGGAAGATGATATGCGGGAAGATGACGAGACGACCGTATAGTTTGCCTTGATCACAGGGTCGTAATAGTATCCCCAGTGCCTCGGCTCTGCCTTTGATACCCCCGGGATGCCGAGGATTTCATCAGTCATGCGTTCAGAAACCAGTTCATGCCTGCCTGCCATGGTGCGCTGCACAATGAGTTCAGGCGAGCCCTTCAGGATGATTGCAGCTTCACGCTTGAATGCATAGGTCAGAAAGAGGACCGAACCGGTGACAAACACCACAAAGGCGAAGACGATGATGA
>JBBIUL010000011.1:0-18471 GCA_037440265.1 Nitrospira sp.
GAGTTAAAAGACATCTTCCACTTTTTGCTGGCCCCGGAAATGGAAATAACAGGGTTTACAAAAATCTCATCAACTAACCGATGCGCCGATTCAGGCACCTTCCTTGTTTCTTCAAGGAGAGCCTTATACTCCGCATGGAGTGCAAGTATCTTCTTTGCATCTGCTATAGCATCTCTGGATTGATTAATTACTCCCCGCAGGAAAAATTCTATCCATCCCTGCCAGTCTCCTTTCCGGCTCACCGCAAGCAGTCTGTCATAATATTCATCTCTGTACTTTTCGAAAAATGCCGACAGATAAAGCAGGGGTTGTGTTAAATATTCCTTTTCATAGAGGAAAAAGGTGATTATAAGCCTTCCGATCCGGCCGTTGCCGTCAAGAAACGGGTGGATGGCTTCAAATTGATAATGTGAAAGAGCACATTGAATCAAAAGAGGATCTGCAGGACTTGAGTGAAGGTACTTTTCCCATGTGCTCAACGCCTCTTTCATCTCTTCTACGGGCGGTGGAACAAAAGTAGCTTCATTAAGTGTGCACCCGGGAGGCCCTATCCAGTTTTGACTGCGGCGAACCTCTCCTGGAGTTGCATGGTCTCCTCTTGCTCCTTTCATTAAAACCTTGTGAATTTCATTGATCAACCTTGTAGAGATCGGCAAATCTTTAAGACGTTTAATCCCGTATTCCATCGCCTGAACATAATTTCTCACTTCAAGCACATCAGGCACCTTAGATTCCTCCGATGCCTCATAGAAAAAAAGATCGCTAAGTGATGCCTGTGTACCTTCAATCCTTGAACTTGAGACCGCTTCACGGCGAATATAGGGGGCAATGAAAAGATAGGGGTTAGGCAGCAGACTTCCTGTCCCTGATAGCTCTCCCAACAGCCTGTCTGCTTCTGAAAGAAGACTTATGAGTTGTTTATCATAATTTATAACTGCCGGGGGCAATGGATTAGGTACAAATGCCCAGTATCCATTTAATGTCTTTATACAACGGCCTGAGGTTGAAGATTCAAAATCCTTTGGGTTCAATACCTTACCTCTCTATTGCTTTATACTGCAATAAACAAGGCTATTATTGCATGATAAGCCATAATCCTGCAATAAGAAATCCTGTTATTGCAGGATAAAGACTTTCAACGCTGCACCCGGTCTTTTATAAAGAAGGCTTCCTCTTGTGCCAGTCCGTCGACTGTTCATAGGCATATGAAGCCTTCAGGAGTGTCTCCTCATCAAAATGTCTCCCGATCAACTGGAGCCCGACCGGCAGGTTGCCTGACGTAAAACCACATGGGATTGAAATCGCCGGAACCCCGGCCAGGTTTACTGATATGGTAAAAATATCCGCCAGATACATCTGTAGCGGGTCGTCTGTCTTTTCACCTACTCTGAAGGCCGGTGTAGGTGATGTCGGTGTTGCAATAAGATCAACGGTATTGAAGGCCTTGTCAAAATCATTCTTTATGAGCGTCCTCGCCTGCTGGGCTTTTTTGTAATAGGCATCATAGTAGCCGGATGAAAGCGCGTAGGTACCAAGCATTATCCTGCGTTTTACCTCTTCCCCAAAACCCTGCGCCCTGGTCTGCATATACATATCCATCAGGTCTTTTGCACCGCCCGTGTCAGGGACCCGGAACCCGTATTTAACACCGTCATATCGTGCAAGGTTCGAACTCGCCTCCGAAGTTGCAAGTACATAATAGGTCGCAACAGCATAATCGCTGTGGGGGAGTGAAACCTCTACAGGGATTGCACCAAGCGATTCAAGCTGTCTGATCGCCTGTTTTACCGCCTGGTCAACTTCAGGGTCCATGCCTGCTATAAAGTACTCCTTCGGAATCCCGACCTTCAACCCCTTGATGTCCATGCCAATGACTGCGGTGAAATCCGGTACGGCAACAGGAGCCGAGGTAGAGTCCCTCAAATCACTACCCGAAATAATATTTAACAAAATGGAAGCATCGGTCACGTTCTTGGTAACAGGTCCGATCTGGTCAAGGGAGGAGGCAAAGGCTACCAACCCGTACCGCGATACCCTTCCATAGGTTGGTTTAAGGCCGACAACACCGCAGAGAGATGCGGGCTGCCGTATGGACCCCCCGGTATCAGAGCCGAGTGCTGCAATACACTCGTCAGCAGCAACTGCAGCCGCGGACCCGCCGCTTGATCCACCGGGAATCCTCCCGGTATCCCAGGGGTTCCTCGTAGTAAAGAAGCCTGAATTCTCTGTTGATGAACCCATCGCAAACTCATCGAGGTTTGTCTTGCCTGTGAGGACATATCCGCTTTCAACAAGCCTTGAGGTGGCCGTGCTCTCATATGGGGGAATGAAATTGCCGAGGATTTTTGAAGAGCATGTGGTAAGTATCCCTCTCGTACACATATTGTCCTTGATTGCTATCGGTATGCCTGAAAGGGGTTTCTTTTTCCCTGCACCTATATCCCTGTCTGCACTGTCAGCCATTGTAGCGGCCTCTTCACGTGTCAGGGTAACATAGGCCTTTATGCTGTCTTCTACCGCTTCGATCCTTTTATAGACCGATTCAATGATCTCCTTTGCGGAGACCTCGCCTTTTTCAAGCATCCTGCTCAGGTCTGAAATGCTGAGGCTGAAAAGCTCCAAAAGATCCTCCGGTTAGATTGAATCTAATGAGTTTAGCACCCGCAGTTTGAAGTTTGCAAGTTAACCGGAGTCAGCAAGGACAGGATAAAATCACGGGATTTCAGGATAGGTTATGCGTATGTCTTCTCCGCTCAGCGCTTCCTGCAGAAAGACCTTCAGCACCCTTTTTTCCTCACTGCTCAGTCCAAGGGACTTCAGCACAGTGTTGCCTTTCCCGCCTCCCCTGTTAAAAAAATCTATAACCTCTTCAATGGTCGAAAACACACCGTTGTGCATGTAAGGGCCTGTCTTTGCTATATCCCGGAGGGTGGGAGTCCTGAAGGCCTTCCAGTCCTTCTTCTCTTTCGTGATCAGGTAGCGTCCGGGGTCCTCGTTCAGTTTTCTGTAATCACCGTAGTGGTACACCTTTGCAACAAACCTTACCGTCGCAGTAACCCTCGGGTCATTGAGGAGTGCAGGATTCTCGGGAACATGCAACGCATAGAACTTATTGTCCGCAAGATTCACCCCATGATGGCATTCGAGGCATTTGCCCTTTCCGACAAAAACATCCATCCCTTTTTTCGCGTCAGATGACAGCGCACTGTTATCGCCTTTCAGATGCCTGTCCAGAGGAGAGTTGACAGAGATCAGGGTCCTTTCGAATGAGGCAATTGCCATGGCAATCCTCTCCCTCGTCACCTCTCCGTTAAAGACCTTCCTGAATGATTTCACATATTCAGGGACCTGGCTTATCTCTTCTTCTACAAAATCAAGATTCTGGTTCATCTCAAATGCGGACATGAGCGGGAAAAGGGCCTGATCCTCGAGCGTCCTCACCCTTCCGTCGTGAAAAAGGAATTTCTGGAATGCGACATTTATCAGTGTCTGTGCATTTCGCCAGTTCCTGGTGGTGGGATAGCTCATGGAGATATCCTGTCCGTCTGTAAATGCCAGTTCAGGCATATGGCACGTGGCACAGCTCATGGTTCCGTCACCGGAAAGTCTTCTGTCAAAAAACAGTTTTTTCCCGAGCTCTATCTTCTCGGGCGTCTGAGGGTTCTTCTCAGGTACAGGGACCGCTTTGAAAGGCTCCAGATGTCCGGCAGATGCGCTTATTGTAAAGCCAAGAATAAGCAGGAAAGTGAAAAATAAGATAAGGCAATAATGATTTGATATGGACGATGTGGTATTCGAGCGGTTTTTTTGCACGCAATTCAAGCAGTGGTAATTCGAAATAGAGCGTGCAAAACCTCGGAGTTCCGATATAATCGGGACGAGAATGAGCGAGGATACTACATTGTTCATATTCTCATCTTTTACCATTTTTCAGTTCCTCCTCTATGATCCGCTTCAGATACTCATACGGTCTGTTCCCTATAACCTTCCTGCCGTTGAAAAAGAATGTCGGCGTGTTGTAGAGGTCAAGATCAACTGCAAGCTTTTTGTCCCGTTCGATCAAGGCAGAATGCTTCATCCTGTCGAGCGCTTCCCTGAACCGTGCCCTGTCAAGACCGAGTTCTTCAGCATATTTCACGAGACTCTCTTTGTCGAGCCGGGGTGACCGTTCAAGCAGGAGATCGTGCATTTCGCAGAATTTTCCCTGGTCGAGTGCAGCCATTGAGGCCTCTGCCGCTATATGTGAGAAATCCCTGTATTTGTACGGATAGTGCTTTATGACAAGACGCATCTTCCCCTCGTATTCCTTCATAAGCCTGTGGATGGCCGGCCCGACCCCTGTGCAGTGGGGTCACTGGTAATCGAGGAATTCTATGACTGTCAGCTGGGCAGTCGCTGCTCCACAGGAAGGTGATCCTTCAATGGGCACATTATATCTTTGTTCTGCAGCATATGAAAAAGAAATGAATGAAAAAAGAAAACCTGTAAGGACTAGTTTTTTTATCATAAAGATCATCCCCATAAAATCATCTCCCCGGAAAATAATCGTCCGGGGAGGTGATCAGTTGCATTCTGTCAAACGCCTTTTTTCTCCAGCCAACGGGCGTGACGTTTCCGTGCCCATTCAACCGGGACCGTACCGTAAACCATAATCCTGAACGTTCCGGGATTCGCCAGCGTTGCAAGGTAGATATGCGATACTACGGCAATTATCATGATATCAAAACTTATATTGTGGATCAGGTGCGAGAGGAGAACCCATTTGTTTATATCTGTCGAGACAGGCCTCAGCCATATGATCAGGCCGGTCGCTGAAATGGCAATACCGGTTATGAGGAGAAGGAGATAGAACCCTTTCTGTCCTGCATTCAGTCTGCCCTGGGCAGGGACCCGGGCGTTTTTCGAAAAATAGCCTCCCCCCTTGAACAGCCACGCAATATCCTCCCCGGTGAAGGCAATTGCCTCAGCCAGATAATTGAAAATACTGAAGAACAGTGATACCGCAAATACAACGCCTGCATAATTGTGGATATCCCTCATCTGGCTGAAACTGCCGAAGATGGAGTTCATGATATCGAGGTGGAAGAGGAACCCGAAACCGCTTATGACCAGGATGAAAAAGCTTATGGCCATTGCCCAGTGATTGACTATTTCAAAGGCACTGGTCTTCTTTATCATGTTACTCATCTTTTGTCACCTCCTCAAACTTTTTCGGGCCGAATGCAATGTAATGCAGAAGCGATGCTGCAACTGCACCGCCCACTCCCCAGTATGCCAGAGGCTTCAGTACATTGTGCCAGAAAACAACACTCTCCGGGATCGCCGGGTTTTCTTTCATGCCGTATATTTTGGGGGCATCCTTGAAGGCATACAACGCCCCGAGCCCCTTCAGGTCAGGTTCACCGTATACCTTCTGATATCCGGTTTTCATGGCAAGGCCGATCATCTCGTCACGGTCGCCGAACTGTATTGCACCGGTCGGACACGTCTTCGCGCATGAAGGCAAGAGACCTTCGGCAATGCGGTTAAAGCACATGTGGCATTTTGTGATCTTGTTATTTTCGTCATACCTCGGCACATCAAATGGGCAGGATGTCACGCAGAGTCTGCATCCGATGCATTTTTCCTTGTCGTAGACAACCGCGCCGTCATCAGTCCTCGAGAGTGCACCGGGGGCTGGACATATCCTCATGCAGCCGGCATCGCCGCAGTGCATGCACCGCTGGCTGACAAAGAGCCAGCGGGCCATGTTCGTTTCAGATGGCATCTCTACATACCGTATTTTGGTGTACAACTCCGGACTAAGGTCAGGAGGGTTTTCAACACTTCCGTAATTAACCGTCTTTGTTGCAGAAAGCTGGTTCCATCCCTTGCAGGCTGTCTGGCATCCCCTGCATCCGATACACAATTCAGGTGAAATTAAAAATGATTTTCTTGGCATTCTGTCACCTCCCTAAGCCTTCTCGACATTGACCATAAAGGCCTTTGTCTCCGGTATCAGTGTGTTGGCATCCCCGATTGTCGGAGTGAGCAGGTTGGAACTGTCCCCCCCGCTTCCGTCCTCAGGGGCCTGCCATCCGAAACACCATGGCAGTCCGACCTGATGGACAGTCGAATCCATTACCTTGAACGGTTTGAACCGGTCAGTAACAATCGCAACTGCCCAGACCTTTCCGCGGGCTGACGAGACCGTCACTTTCTCCCCGTTCTTTATTCCCTTATCCTGTGCAAGTTCCCTGCTGATTTCGACAAACTGCTGCGGCATCATCTCCATCTGCCAGGGCAGGTGCCTGGTAAGAACTCCGGTCTGCCAGTGCTCTGACACCCGGTATGTTGTCGCAACGAACGGATACCGAATGTCACAGCTCAGGAAAAAGTCTTCGATTGCTCCTCCGTCCTTTGCAGGTTCGGCATGCGGCCCTTTTACTGCATAGAAGAGTTTCACCGTCGGGTTTATCCGGTGTTTCCTTTGTAGGGGGTTCTCCTGAACCGGGCACTCAAGAGGTTCATAGTGCTCAGGGAACGGACCGTCAGCAAGTCCAGGGCCGAATATGGAGCCGACACCGTCTGCCCTCATTATGAACGGCAGTTTGCCGGCCTTTTCATCAGCCAGCGGAGGAGCAGGCCCGTCAGGCACATCACCTTCCCACACCCCGGGCTTCTGGGTCGCCGGGTTTATCTTCTCGGCATTCCATTTAATAATCGCCCGTTTCTTGTCCCACGGTCTCCCCTGCGGATCAACAGAGGCACGGTTATAGAGGATCCTCCTGTTGACAGGCCAGGCCCATGCCCAGTCCGCATACAGTCCCAGTCCGGTAGGGTCAGCCTTCCCCCTCCTTGACATCATATTTATGACCTTGTCGTCCTTCTCTGTATAGCTTCCGCTGTAGATCCAGTTTCCGCTTGAGGTTGTTCCGTCTGCCTGAAGGGTAACAAAGTTTGTGCAGAGCACCCCCTTTTTCCCTATCTGTTTCGGAGGCGTCGCCTTCGTATCGAAAATATCCTCGAGGTAGTACCCGTTGATCTCCTTTGCAACACGGTGGATATCGATTTTTTTGACCTTGCCGCCCGCTCCCTTCTCTCCATAGTCCCATGTAAGGTTTACTATCGGTGCAGGGAACTTGCCCCCCTGTTTACGATAAAGGGCCTTGACCCTGAAGAAAAGCTCATTCATTATCTCAGAATCGGCCTTTGACTCTCCGGCCGGCTCAACAGCCTTATACCGCCATTGGGCAAGTCTGCCTGAGTTTGTGATACTGCCTTCCTTTTCGACCGAGGAAGCAGCGGGAAGCTGGAAAACCTCTGTCTGAATATCCTTGGGGTTCACATCAGGACCTTTCCAGAACGAGCCGGTTTCATTGTCAAACAGGTTTACATTGACCATCCATTTGAGTTTTCCAAGCGCCTTCCTGACCTTTCCGGCATTTGAACTGGAACAGGCAGGGTTCTGGCCCCATGCAAAAAAACCCTCGAATTTGCCCTTGAACATCTGGTCAAAGAGGACCAGCCATGAGGCATTCATACCTTCATCAAGCTTCGGCAGCCAGGCATATCCAAAATCATTGTCTTTTGTGGCTGCAGACCCATAGATAGCCTTGAGGTAGCTTGTGATATACTTGCCCCTGTTTCCCCACCAATTGACACTCCTTGCCTCTTTTGTCTTCGGCGTATGTTTCTCAATATACCCCTTAAGGTCAACAAGGGTTGCAGAGGGCACTGAAAGATATCCGGGGAGGATATGGAACAGGATGCCGTGGTCTGTTGACCCCTGCACATTTGACTCACCCCTCAGCGCGTTGATCCCTCCACCGGCCATACCGACATTTCCGAGCAGAAGCTGGATTATTGACATCGCCCTGATGTTCTGGGTGCCGACGGTATGCTGCGTCCATCCCATGGCATAGCATTCTGTAGCCACTCTGTCAGGTTTTCCGGTCGAACCGTAGAGCTCGAATATTTCAACAAGTTTTTCCACCGGCGTGCCGGTGATGGCAGACACCTTTTCAGGGGTGTACCTTGCATAATGCTTTCTCATAAGCTGGAAAACACAGTTCGGGTCTTTCAGCGTCGGGTCTTTTTTGGGCACCCCGCTCTCTTCCATCTGATAAGACCAGGTTTTCTTGTCGTATTTCCGTCCCTTTTCATCATAGCCTGAGAATACACCTTCGAGTTCGCCAGGCCCCTTGAAATCAGGATTTACGAGATATGCAGCATTCGTGTAGTTGACGACATAATCTCTGAAATAGAGCTTCTTTTTAATAATGTAATGTATCATGCCGCCCAAGAAGGCGATATCAGTACCTGAACGCATCGGAGCATACACATCAGCCTTTGCAGCCGTGCGGGTAAAGCGGGGGTCAACCACAATGAGCTTCGCACCCTTTTCCTTTGCCTGCATGATCCATTTCATTGATATCGGGTGGTTTTCCGCAGGGTTTCCGCCCATGACAAGGATCACATCAGCGTTCCTCAGATCAACCCAGTGGTTCGTCATTGCACCGCGACCGAACGACTCTGCCAGAGCCGCAACAGTTGCGGAGTGTCATATTCGGGCCTGATGTTCTACATATACAAGACCCCATGAACGGACGAGTTTCTGGAGCATATAGCATTCTTCATTATCAAGCGCAGCGCTTCCGACATGCGCAATCCCATCAGTCCTGTTGACAACAAAGTCCTTCTCAACCTCAATTTCTGACCCGTCAGTCTGTTTTTCTTTTACCCTGGACTTGGATGTGAGCTTGAATGTCCTGTCCCGTGTGCTCTTAATCCTTTTGGAGATCTCATCGAGCGCCCATTCCCATTCGACTTCCTTCCACTCTGCTGAGCCGGGAGCCCGGTATCTGGGTTTGGCAAGCCGTTTTGGGTTGTTGACGATCTGGTAGAGCGACTGCCCTTTTGAGCAGAGCGTTCCCTCGTTGATAGGGTGGTCAGGGTCTCCCTCTGTGTTGATGACCCTCCCATCCTTTGAGCTGACGATGATTCCGCACCCAACGGAACAATACGGACAGACACTCGTCGTGCTTTTGGCATCCTTCAGCCTGGTCTCTTCTGCCTCTGCTTTGGCGGGGTCTGATTCCAGGGTGAGAGAACTGAGCAGCAGCGTTCCGCCTGAAATCTTCAGGAAATTACGCCTCGATACATCCATAACCATCCTCCCCTTTAAAGGTTAGTATTAATTCACGAAGAGATAAAAACCTGGGCTGGATGGACGGTTGTGCAGAAAAAATATGTCATTTGACAATCCCACTGTTTCCTCTCCCCGTATCAGTTATTTATCGGATATATTATTTATTTTTATAGAGCTATAACTGATTATGCATAATATTATTCCTCAATACCATGCTTGTCAAGAAGAAAAATAGGGGCTTTAGAATGCTGCGGGAAAAAATAATGAAGAGTCTATTTTTTCCGTTTAAAATCAACGGGAATGATATTGCCGACCGCAGGGGTTTTTTCTTGTGCCGGTCTTTTCTTTTTTGCGGAATCTCCTGATGAGGTCGTCTTTTCCAAGCCTTCAGTTGCTATGGAGAACTGGGCATTGAGCTCCGGAGAAAAAACAGATATGATCCGGTGTGCAGGAATGAAACACTGCTCCGGGATGGTACCAAATACAAGTTTTACCGAAACCCCTTCATCGTCCCAGGTGAAATTCATTCTCGAGTTAAGGACAAGCACAATCCCTTTTTCCTTCTCTTCAGGCATGAACCCCCGCCTGCCTATCATCACATCGTCTGCATGCCTTACAAGGATAAACACCCGGCCGGCAAGATTGAGCATTTCATAAAAAATATGCTTCTTAAGCTTATTCATTTCTGACTGCAGATCAGGCCCTGTAACCGTGTCAGACATCGTTTTTGCCTCCTGAGGAGTGCTGCAGAAAGTCTTCTGCCTGTGCTCTGTCGTCTTCCCTGACAAACACCCTGACCTCGCCCATCTTTCCCAAATTCACCGGGTAGGGAGAGACCTTTGAAGACCTCAGCACAACCGGAATGCCTCCGCTTTCAAGCAGGTCTTTTATCATCTCTGCCTCAATTGAATCATATGTCCTGAGCAATTCAACCCATTTCCCGGCCATTTTTAAGAATAAAATATACACTTAATTAAGTCAAAACAAGGAAATCAGCCATAAGACGGTACTTTTCTGCAGGGCAAAGTCCCTGGGAGAAGAAGACCGGCGCTTCCGGTAGTATTGAATACTCCTTGATATAACAATATCCGAGAAGTTTTATCTTGCCCGTTCAGCAGTCCGGATGCTATTCTGAACAGAGTTCATCAAGTGTTCAGCGTGTCAAAGGGGTAAACGCAGAAATGCTTTGGCTGGCTTTCAAGACGCTCTTTCATGAAAAGGGGAGGCTGGTGGTAACCCTTGTAGGGATCACCTTCTCGACAGTGCTCGTCTTCACGCAGGCCGGCATGTATATCGGCATGATGGGAGATGCAACTGCCCTGATCAGAAATGTGGATGCTGACATATGGGTCGCCTCAAAAAATATCCAGAACATCGATTTTTCCTATCCCATCTCTGAAGAACGGATCAACCGGGTCAATGCAATGCCGGGTATTTTGTGGTCTGAAAGACTCATCATGACATGGGGTTTTCTTAAACTGCCTGACGGCGGACTCGAACAGGTCCAGGTCGTCGGATACAATCCTGACACCACGGTTGGAGCACCGTGGAACCTGCTGGCAGGTCATGCACATGACGTCAAAGGCGGTCCCTACATGATCCTCGACAAAACAGCTGAGAACAGACTCGGAGCTCTCACGGTTGGAAGCATCTGGGAACTGAGCGGAAAGAGGATGAAGCTTGTCGGCATTTCGAACGGGATAAAGAGTTTCACAACATCTCCCATGGTATTCATGTCATATAACCAGGCCCAGCTGCTCCCGTACGGCCCTGTGCGTACAAACCAGACTTCATACATCATCGCAAAGCTTGAGGACAGCGGGACAAAGGATCGTGTTGTTGCAGCACTGCGTTCATCCATGAAAGACAATGATATATATACCAGAGAGGATTTCATCCGCAAGACCATTCTCTACTGGACTGTCCAGACCGGCATGGGCATGGGGTTTTTCCTGACCGCCCTGCTTGGGCTTATTGTCGGCGGCGCCATTGTCGGTCAGACCATATATGCGGGGACCATGGAACACCTCCGGGAGTTCGGTACCCTCAAGGCAATCGGTGCGACAAATGGAGATATCTATATGGTCATTTTCAGTCAGGCAGGGATGAGTGCGGTTATAGGGTACGTTATAGGCACTGCGCTGATTTTCCTTGCAAAAGGCGGGATCGAAAAGGCCGGGGTAAGCATATATATCGGGACTGAAATGATATTCATACTGTTTTTTGTTGTCCTGCTGACCTGTTTTGCCGCATCTTTCTTCTCGGTTCGCAGGATCAGAACCCTTGACCCGGTAACAGTATTCAAGGCGTGAGATAACTGTGCAGAACAAAAACAACATCATATTATCAAGTCAGGACACTGACAACATTGTGCTTGAGACAAAGGACATCACCAAGGTATATGGGAAAACAGAGAACAGGGTTGTGGCAGTAGATTCTGTAACCATTTCACTCCAAGCACATGAAGTGCTGCTGATCATAGGGCCTTCCGGTTCCGGGAAGACAACCCTTCTTTCCATGATGGGATGCATTTTAAGGCCAAGCAGCGGTGATGTTTTGATAAACGGTAAAGCAGTGAGCGGTCTTTCAGAACGTGAACTCCCTTTTGTCAGGAGGAGGTATATCGGCTTTGTCTTTCAGTCATTTAACCTCTTCCCTTCACTCAGGGCCGTCGAAAACATTGAGCTTATCCTGAGACTCAAACAGACTGAAAAAGAAAAGGTGCCCGGGGAGGCCTTTAAACTTCTTGACATGGTCGGACTCAGAAAGCGGGCAGATAATTATCCTGAAGATCTGAGCGGAGGCGAAAAGCAGAGGGTTGCACTTGCACGCGCGCTTGCCGGAGACCCGCAGATACTCCTTGCGGATGAACCCACTGCAAACCTCGACTCAAAAACAGGCCTTGAGGTGCTGAGGCTCCTGAGAGACCTTGCAGAGCATTCCGGCAAGGCAGTTGCCGTTGTCAGCCATGATCCGAAGGCCGAGACACTGGCCCATCGCGTAGTTACACTCGAAGACGGAAAGGTACTACAATGAAAAGAGTCCTGATTATTTCCGGTATATTTTTCATCATAGCAGCGGTGCTGTTCATGGCATTGCGCAAAAAAGAAAAACCTTTACCCGTTGCTGACCCGTTGCCAAAAAAATATGTTGCAGCAGAGGGAAAGATTGAGGCAAAAACTGGATTTGAAGCAGAGGTAGGAAGCGAGTTGGACGGAAAGATAGCCGAGTTCTTTGTCAAAGAGGGCGATACGGTAAAAAAAGGCGATATCATTGCCAGACTTGAGAACAGCGACATCCGGGCAAAGCTCAAAGAGACTGAAGCCCAGCATGAAGTTTCAAAGGCAAAATTGAATGAAGTGCTTTCCGGTGCACGGGCTGAGGAAATCAGGCAGGCAAAGGCTGCGCTGGACGCAGCAACCGCAAACAAGGAAACAGCTCAGAAAGAATTTTCGCGTTATCAGGAACTGTTCAGGGAGGCCCTCGTGCCGAAATCTGCTCTCGACGAAAAAGAACGGCTGCTCAGAGTAGCCGAGGCAAGGATGAAGGAAGCTGCTGAAGCTCTCAACATCCTCGAAAAAGGGCCCAGGGACGAGACCGTTAAGATCTACCAGGATGAAGTGGTGCGCGCTGGCGCCGCAGCTGCTTATCTCAAGGCACTCTTTGAAAAGACGTTCATACGCGCTCCCCTTTCAGGAAAAATAATAAGGAAAAACCTTGATAGTGGAGAGATCATCAGCAAGGAGATGCTTACATCCCTGGTTACGATAGCGGATGTCAGCCAGATCTGGGTCAATGCAGAGATCGACGAGACGGACATCGGCAGGATTCAGACTGGGGACAAGGCTGAGGTAACCTCGGACGCCTATCCTGGAAAGGTTTTTCATGGTACGGTAAAGGAGATCTCCGATTACGTCGGGGCCAGGAGAGTCACTCCTGTAAACCCGGCAAAAAATCTTGATGTAAAGGTCATCCAGGTAAAGATCGGGATTGAGGAGGCTGCCCCGTTTGTTTTGGGAATGACCGTCGATGTAAGGATAACCCCCGCTGAATAACAGATATTTGTTTCGATAACCCTTTCTTTTTTTTCATCTTTCTTGATTCTCCGCCCCGATGCTCTCTGTTATGTCCGGTAACAGATAAACAATCCCAACCTCTTTTCTGACAAAAACATAATGTAACCCCGCAGCCGGAGACACGGGAAGCATAGTCTGATTTGGCATTAATAATCATGACAAGGTAATATAAATGAATATGAAAAACGTGCAAAAACCTGATGTTGAGGTCTTCGCTGACGGCGCCTGCAGCGGCAATCCCGGTGTCGGCGGTTATGGCATCATCCTCAGGTCAGGAGAAAAAAGCAAAGAGCTTTCAGGTTGTGCGGAGATGACAACAAACAACCGGATGGAACTCCTTGGGGTCATCACAGCCCTTGAGACCCTGAAGACACCCTGTCGGGTAAAGATAACCACAGACTCGAACTATATCGTAAAAGGAATGACTGAATGGATACACGGATGGGTAAAGAACAGCTGGAAGACTTCTCAAAAAAAAGATGTTCTGAACCGAGACCTGTGGGAAAGATTAATCAAGGCATCGGTCCCGCATGATATCGAATGGCACTGGATAAAAGGCCACAACGGGCATATTGAAAATGAACGGTGCGACTGGCTCGCGCGGCAGGAAATAAAGCACTGCAGAAAACGGATGCACCATGAAACTCCCTGAACTCCTCGCCCCTGCCGGTGACTTCGAAAAACTCAGAACCGCAATCCATTACGGCGCCGATGCTGTCTATCTCGGCGATTCGCGTTTCAGCCTTCGCGGCAAGGCAGGCAATTTCGGGCCTGAGGCTCTTGGTTATGCGGTTGATTACGCCCGCCAAAAAGGGGTAAAAGCATACGTCACCGTCAACATCTTCCCCCACAATCGGGATCTCAGCGAAGTCCGCAGGCATATCGAAATGCTTAAAAACATACAGCCTGATGCGGTCATCCTCTCCGACCCCGGCATCTTCAGTATCTGCAGGGAATGCGCACCTGAAATCGATATACACATAAGCACGCAGGCAAATATTACCAACGCGGTCTCTGCGAAGTTCTGGGAAGATCTCGGTGCAAAAAGGCTGGTGCTTTCCAGGGAGCTTTCGATAGGAGAAATCAAAGAGATCCGGGCAGCGGTCAGCATTGAACTTGAGGTGTTTGTCCATGGTTCCATATGCATTTCCTATTCTGGAAGGTGCTATATCAGCAGCTTCCTCTCCTCACGTGGCGCCAATACCGGGGAATGCACCAATTCCTGCAGATGGAACTATACGCTCATGGAAGAGAAGAGACAGGGTGAATATTTTCCGGTCTTTGAAGATGAACGGGGCACGTATGTCATGAGTTCCAAGGACCTCTGCATGATTGAGCATCTCCCTCTTCTTGCTGAAGCCGGGATCGACAGCTTCAAAATAGAAGGAAGGATGAAGGGCATCAATTATGTTGCCGGAGTGGTAAAAACCTATCGGGAGGCTGTCGATGCTCTCGGGAACAGCAGCCAATACGCCCCGCGGCAGCGATGGCTGAGGGAGCTTTCCATGTTCAGCAGCAGGGGATATACCACCGGCATGTTCTTCGGAAAACAGCCGGATGACGGCTACAACTTTGACGGGGAGAGTTACCGCATGAGCCACGACCTTGTCGGCATCGTGCTTGCTGTGCAGGGGAATACAGCAAAGGTCGGGCTGAGAAACAGGCTTGATACCGGCGATCTGATTGAATTCCTGTCACCAGGCCTTGAGGAGCAGAAAATCAGCGTTGAAATGATGCAGGACGAAGACGGAGCTGAAATCACCACTGCCAGGAACGAGGATACAATTTTTATCAGGGTGCCTCCCCAGGTCAGGACAAACGATCTCATACGGAGGGAAAAGAACTTCAGTGGGCATGACAAACATGAACCTTCGATGCACAGGGAAGACCTTTGCTGAGCAGGTTTTTCCTCTTTTACATCCTCTACTGGTTACTCGGCAACCCTCTTCTTGCGCTGCTCATAATACTCCTGATCGTTTTTACGATAGACAGGACGTTCCTCGGGTTCATACCTGATCCGTTCAAGGCATTCAAAAGATCCGGGAGACTGCGACAGCTCCGGAGGCTTGTCTCGATAAACCCACACGATGCCCGGTCACTGAAGGAACTTGGCATATTGATGGTTGAGAAGAATGAATACCAGACGGCGCTCGAATATTTTGAGAAGGCCTCTTCCAAAATGTCCGATGACCCTGAATTCATCTACTACCATGGTCTCTCAGCAGCAAGAAGCGGGAATATCGCCAAGGGCTGGGAACTTGTTGATACTGCGCTCAGCACCTCACCGGAGCTCAAGTATGGAGAACCATATCTGATGATGGCGGAAGTTTATATAGAAAATAATGATTTCAGGAGCGCACTGCCTCTTCTTGAGAATTTCCTGAAAATCCATTCTTCGAGTTCAAGGGGTTTTTATCAGATGGGTATTGTCAAAATGAACCTGGGGATGAAAAATGAAGCCGGGGAGTTTTTCAGAAAATCGATAGATGCATTTAAGGCCTCGCCACGCTTCAAGAGGAAACTTGACAGGAGATGGGCCTGGAAGTCACGCTTTATGCTGAAAAAAATATAAGGCGAGTACTTCTCCTTCTTCTTTATGGTATGGTATAGTGATAGGTAAAAAAGACCTCGCGAGAGGCGGGAGAAAACAGAGCCGCAGGATCAAAAGAAATGCTCCATGAAATAACAGTGCATGAACCAGAAAAGCAATAAAAAAATACTCGTAATCGACGATGATCAGGCATCCCTCAGGGTTATTGAGCAAACCCTGACATCCATTGGATACGATGTCATAGTCTTCACAAACCCCGACGAAGCCGTAAAAAAAGCCGAAAAAACTGCGCCGGACCTTGTCTTTATTGGCCTGCTCCTTACCGGTTCAAACGGTCTGAAGGTCAGCAAAGCCATACATTCGATCAATTCACTTGCAAAAACGCCGGTAATCATGATGACCTCCTATGCCGGAGAACTCGACTCTCGTTATACCGTATCAATAGGAATACCCGATGTTATCGTAAAACCGCTGAAACCCGAGGAATTAGTAAGCAAGACTGCCAGGATATTCGGCAAGGAATCTGATCCTTCGGTAATCAGGATCGTGGCCAAAGAACCCCCGATAAGAAAGGGCGCGGAGCCTGCTCAGAAATCCAAGGGCTTCATGGAAACAGGGCCTGTCGAAGCTGAATTGCAGTCAGAAGATACAGAAGGGTTCGGGAAATTCGATGACGATATCATCGAACTGGAAGAGGACCAGGAAAGCGATGAGACTCCTCCAGGACCAGCCCTTTCCGATGACCTCTATTCTGACAAGGAACTCGATATGGAATGGGACTCCCTGAATATGCCCGACGAACCTGACGACCAGACATTAGCTGCTACATATGCAGACATCACTGATGAAGACATGCACGAAGTCCGCGAGAATGACGATGCACGTTCAGGCATCCCTGAAGAAGACCTGGAATCCCAGGATTTTGGCAGTGCATTCGGGAACAGGGGTTCAGACAGGGAGATTGATGTTGATTACCCCGACTTCTCTGCTGCAGATGAAAAAGAAGATGACAATCAGCCGATCATGCTGTCAGAAGAGGATGCAGAAGCTTCTGATCCTGAACAGGAAGATGCTTCCGGAGAAAATTCCGAAAAGTTTCCTGATTTTGCAGGTGCAGACTTCAGAAAATCCAGGGATGAAGAGGAAGAGGATTTTGCAAGAATGCTTGAAGATGAAACTGAAAAACATCAGGAGTCCGGGCCGGCAGACTCACCTGAATACGGCGAGGAAGACATCTCTGCTTATCAGGAAAAAAAGAGCTCTTCAAGGAAGATTGCAGTCATTGCGGCTGCAGTCATTGCTGTTGCAGGTCTTGTCTTCGGCGGCCTACAGCTCAAGAAAATCTTTTTTAACGACAAGAGCATCGAGACATATCTGCAGGGTTCTTCAGAGGAGAAACAGCCTGTTCAGAAAGAGACCATTAAGGAAGAGATCCCTCCACCGGATGTAAAAAAAGACGGCGCAGTTCCTTCTATCCCGGTTGAAGAGGCAAAAACTGTCATAACTGAACCTGCCGTAAAAACACCTCCGGAAGAAACAAAAAAATCCTTGCCCGCAAAGCCTCAGCAGACTGACAAACCCGTATTTTCTGTCCAGATAGGCGCTTTCTCAAATGAACAAAATGCTGCAGCGCTCACCGGCGAGATGAAAAAAAAGGGATACGATGCTTTTATTCAAAAAGACTCCAAAGACCCAGGGAAGGTGCTGCACAGGGTCCTTATAGGCAGATTCAATGACAGGAAGAAGGCAGTTGAAGAATCCAGAGCCATCCTGCAAAAAGAAGGCATCAAGTCAGTTATCTACCAGAATTAAGACCGTCCTTGAAGATTTTTTTTTCCGGCATAGGGGGAAGCGGCGTTTCAGCCATAGCAGGTTTTCTTGCAGAGAAAGGCATTTCTGTATCAGGCTCTGACCGCCTGTTCGACAAAGAACCTGCAAATAATCTGCTTCAAGTCCTAAAAGCTCAGGGGATTACCATTGCACCACACGATGGCACAGGCATCGACAGGTCAGTAGATCTGGTTGTCTTCAGTACTGCTGTCGAAAAAGGGCATCCTGAACTTCAGCGCGCTGAAGAGTTAAATATTCCTGTTAAGACCCGCCCCGAATATCTCTCAGAGATCATAGCGCAACACAACACCATCGCAATTGCAGGAACAAGCGGCAAGTCAACCACATCAGGGATGCTTGCCTTTATCATGCAGCGGCTCGGCATGGATCCGAACTTCATCGGCGGCGGAAGGGTCAAGCAGTTCAGAGACACCGCACATGCAGGCAACTGCCTCGCCGGATCATCCGACATACTTGTGGTTGAGGCATGTGAATCAGATGGGACTTTAGTCAATTACCGGCCCGCGCATTCAATAATCGCCAACCTTGACTTCGACCATCATACGGTAGAAGAGACTGCATCGATGTTTAATCAGTTATCACGCAATACCTCCGGACTTCTCATAACAGGGGCAGACGACATGAACCTCCGGTCATTTGGCATTACTGGCTCAGCCGGATTCTCCATTGTCAATGCATCTGACTGCCAGGCAAAAGATATTGAGTACCATCACTTAAAAACCGTTTTTTCCGTAAGCGGGCAGCAATTTCTGCTCTCTCTGCCCGGAAGGTTTAATCTCTATAATGCACTTGCATGCATTGCCCTGCTTTGCAAGCTCGGTGTTCCTGAAAAAGACATTGCTGCCGTGCTTCCGGACTTCACC
>JBBIUL010000012.1:0-18377 GCA_037440265.1 Nitrospira sp.
AGCTGACCGGATAAGCTTGTCTTCGGTATCGATGTGTTTTTCAGGCAGCCCGGCAATGCCGATGCTGACCGTGATGACATCCTTATTGATTTCCTGGAAGCTGCTGTTCTGAATCGAAGTTCTCATCCTCTCGGCAACGGTGAGGGCGTCATTTTTTTCAGTGTTCGGGAGTATGACGATATATTCCTCGCCTCCATATCGGGCCGCAGTATCAACGTCGCGGATATTTTTCTGGATAATCTGTGCAACTTCCAGCAGCACATGGTCGCCTGCAAGATGGCCATGCCTGTCATTTATTTTTTTGAAGTGGTCTATATCAATCATGAGCAGCGAAACCGGACTCGAATATCTTTTCGAACGTTCGAATTCCTTCTGGAGGATGTCATGAAATCTCCTCCTGTTATACAGGCCGGTAAGCGCATCGGTAATAGCAAGGTACTCAACTTTATAGAGCAGTTCCTCAAGCTGTTTGTTTTTCGCCCTCAGTTCGTCCTGCAATGCCTTTGTGCGCAGTGAAGCATATATTCTCGCATTCAGTTCAAGGTCATTATACGGCTTCGGGAGATAGTCATCTGCGCCGACCTGCAGTCCGGAAATCTTGTCTGCGAGGTCTTTCTTGACGGTGAGCATAATGACAGGGATCCCCTTTGTGCTCTCTTCGAGCTTGAGCCACCGGCATACTTCATGTCCGTCAAGACCGGGAAGTATGAGGTCAAGCAGGATGATGTCGGGCATGTTGGTCTTTACCTGCTTGATCGCGGCGATTCCATCGGCAGCCAGGAGGACTTCATAACCGGACTTCAGCAATAGTTCCCTCGTTGCGTCAGCCTGGATCGGGTCATCTTCTACAAGCAGCACCTTTGCCTTGGCCATTCTTTTCCCCTCTAAGGATTTATTTTAAGATATCAGGAAAATTTCCTATATTCAAGCTATTTTCTCCTGCTGCCTTGCACGAGGCAGTTCAGCATCTTCAGAGGCTGCTTGCCACGATTTTTCCTGTTTCGTCAGATATCAGATGGCAGTAAACGAGAATTTTACTTGTTTTGATCTTTGATTCAGCCCTTGCCTTCGCTGCATTGCAGATCCTTCTGAGCACGTCGAACCGTTTGCCGTAATAGAGCCAGGGGAAAATATCATTTATGTCTGATTCTCTGAACGGTCCAAGTTCTTCTCCATTGATTCCGGATTTCCTGAGGAGATAGATCACATCGTGCAGGAGCGGCTTCACCGAGCTCCAAAGCGCCAGTCTCAGCATATTTTCCCAGCACACGGCCAGATGCAGCTTGTGGATGTTATGGCCGGCGGCGGTTCTGACCGTATCAAGGACTGTTGTGCCGAAAAGATAGTAACAGTCATCACTGAAAGCAAACAGCGCCTGGTGAGTTTTCTTGGAAGCCTCATCCTGTGTAATTACTATCTCTCCGCAGGCCACTGACGCGGTGTTAGGTTTTAATGTTCTCACCCTTTATACATTACCATAAACAGATATTCTTTGATTTATCGGAATGAGTATGGCCTGCTACTTCCTCTGCAGCAAGACCAATGCCTCGATATGAAAGGTGTTCGGAAAAAAATCGACCTGCTGTACAGACCGGACCTCATAGGTCGTTTTCAGTTTTTTCAGATCCCTGGCCAGAGTGGCAGGGTTGCACGAGAGATACGCTATCGTCTCCGGCCCGCTGTCAAGGACCTTATTCATGACCTCTGCTGTCAGCCCCGGTCTTGGCGGATCAAGAAGAATCACATCAAATCTGTCCCTGATCCTGTATTTTTCAGCTGAAGCATGAATAAACCTGCAGTTCTTCAGGCTGTTCAGCTTCAGGTTGCGGTTGCCGTCATCGACCGCGCGGCGGTTCTCTTCAACAGCCACCACTTCATCAGCATGGACTGCCAGCGGCAGTGACAGGTTCCCGGCACCGGCATAGAGATCGAGTATCTTCGTTCCCTGCAGCGGCTGCAGCATCTCCGCTACAGCTTGAACAACCTTTGTGTTCAGGCTCCAGTGTGCCTGAAAAAAAGTCCAGGGCGAAACAGTATATGCAATGCCGTTCAGATCAAAGCCGGTATACTCCTTTCCGGTGATGAGTCCATCATTGCAGGCTGTTCCGGCAAATCCTATGTCGGCATATTCTTTGATCAAATCGTTATCGCAGTCTTTTGCCTTCAGAAGGACAACCGGGTGATCGCCGGAAGCGATATGCATTTCGTTCAGGGCATCAGGGAGCGGTTTCTTTTTTATCTCCTTCAGCAGCATGTTTATCTTTTCGTGCATCAATGGACAATGGTCAAAGGAAACGACCTCCCGCGACGATTCCCTGAAAAAACCGATCGTCCCCTGCCTTATTTTGAATTGCGCCCGGTGCCGGTACTGCCACTGCAGGTCAGACAGCGGAGGGTCCAGCCTGATTTCAAGATCAGCGAGCCGTGCAATCGAATCAAGCAGTATTTCATCTTTCAGAGAGAGCTGTTTCTCATATGATATATATTGCAGCTGACAGCCGCCGCAGATGCCAAAAACACTGCACCTCGGTTCATCACGGAATTCCGAGGGTTCAAGCACATTCGTCACCAGCCCTATGGAATAGTCCCGTTTCTTCTCCTGTATGTCCACTTCCACAACCTCTCCCGGTATGGCGCCCCTGATAAATATCACCTTATCCTCACGGGCGATGGTATAACCACCGTATGCAGGCATCAGTGACTTGAGTATCAGTCCCACTATTCTCTCCCGATCAGCTTCTTGATGGTCGCCTTGAGTTCCGTAAGGTCTGCCGACTTCACGATATATGCCTCGGAAGCCCATACGGCAAAGTCGTCCCGGTAATCATACGCAGTGGACATGATGACCGGAAGCCTCGGTTTCTTTTCCTTCATCTGCCGAAGTATCTTTATGCCGTCGATGTCAGGCAGCAGGATATCAAGGGTTACCAGGTCAGGGTCTTCCTTTTCAAACTTCTCAATAGCCTCATTCCCGTTCGATGCGGTAACAATCGTATACCCTTCCTCCTCGAGTTCTTCCTTGTACAGCCTGAGAATATTCTGGTCGTCATCCACAATAAGAATCTTCATATCATTCCTCCTTTATTGGTAAGTAAACCCTAAAAACACTCCCCTCATTGACCCGGCTCTCAACCTCAATCCGTCCGCTATGCTCCTGGATTATGCGGTTGGTAATCGATAAACCGAGTCCTGTCCCTGATGACTTTGTCGTAAAAAACGGATCAAAAATAAACTGCCGGTCGGAGTCAGGGATGCCTTTGCCGGTATCTGCAATCTCGACGACCGCATTCGGGCCTTTCATATAGGTCCTGATATGGACCGTGCCGCTTCCGACCAGTGACTGTACTGCGTTGGCGAGGATATTGACAATGGCTTCCTTGATCCTGTTCTGATCGACAAAAATTTCGATCCGGCCTGCGAAGTCCTTTTTCAGGATGACGCCCCGGTCATCGATGTCCGACTTCATGAGCGTTATGATATCCTCGACGAGTGCATTAAGGTCGACCTGCTCCTTGGAGAGCCGTACCTCTTTCACAAAGCCGAGTATCTCCTTGAGAATCCCCTCAAGTCTCTCGACCTCCCGGACGATGATCTCAGCATACTCCTTGAGGTTCCCGTCAAGCTTCTTCTCAAGCCTTTTGGCGAACCCGCCGACCGATACGAGCGGGTTTCTTATTTCATGGGCGACCTTTGCAGCGACCTCCCCGAGTGCAGCCATCTTCTCGGCCATAACAAGCTTTTCCCTCAGGTTCTTCAGTTCAGTGATGTCTCTGACAACGTGCACAGACCCGATAAACTCACCGGCTGAATCGAAAATCGGCGAGCTTGACGTTAAAAACGTGCCTCCCATATGCGGGTCTTCCAGTTCTTCTATGAACGCCTTCTTCGTCACTACCGTCTTGTGATGGGGGCACTTGTGAAATGGCTCCTTCGTCCCGTGGAAAACTTCATAACATTTCTTCCCGATAATCTCGGAAGGCGGAAGCCCGACTTTCTTGCTCACCGCCTTGTTCACGCTCTTTATCACATAGTCATTGCTGTTGAAATACACCATATCTGAAATCGACTCAAAGATATTTTCGAGCTGCTGTTCCGCCATAGTCATCTGTTCAAACAACCGGGCATTTTCAATTGCCGAAGCAACCTGGTTCGAAAAACTGTTGAGAAATTTCATGTCTTCTTCGGTAATCGGCCGTCTGTTGAAATAGTTGTCAACCCAGATCAGTCCGATTACCTTGTCCCGTGATACCATGGGAACAACCGCATATGCCTGTGTCCCGAGCTGCTGAATAAGAACAGCGTCTGAAAGCGGTTCGGCCGTGACATCGGAAACATTAAACGACTTCTTCTCCCGTACCGCCCTCGTAAGAACCGAGTCCTCTTCTGTCGTTATCTCGATCCCGACTGTCAGCCGGTCAAAAAATGAATCTTTCCTGACCGGGCTCAAAACGATTTCCTGCATGATATCATCAAGGGACCGCTGCGTAATGGAGAGTTCATCCCATATCGCCCATGCCTCCTCAGGGCTTGCGGGCCCGACGCCCATCGCCCCTCTCAGAATTCTCTTTGCATCATCGAGCAGAAAGAGAATGGCCCTGTTGAACCCGAGCCCGTCGCTCATAGTCACAGCAGTAAGCACCATCCTGAGGAGCTTGTCCAGTTCCAGCGTCCCCCTCATGGCAGAGCTGATAAAGAACAGCCGCGACAGCTCCTGGTTTCTGCGGATCAGTTCCTTTTCGACAAGCTTTTTTTCCGAGATATCACGAGATATGCCGCTGATGCCGATGACTTCTCCGGCAGCGTCCTTAATGGGAGAAAGCGCAAGACTTACCTCAATCAATGTCCCGTCTTTCCGTTTCCTCAATACCTCGATGTCCTTGAGCGCCTCGCCTTTCTTAATCCGGTCGATATTCTCCTTCTCTTTTTCGGAAAGAAAATCCGGAACAAACGGCAGAAACTTTCCGACCGCTTCGCTCTGCGAAAAACCGAATATCTTCTCGGCTCCCTGGTTCCAGGAGGTGATTATCCCGGAGGTATCGCTCGTAACGATGGCATCGGCAGAATTGCTGATGATGCTCTCGAGATATTCCTTGGTCTGGATGACTTCCCGGTAGAGACTGAGCGTCTCTTCCTGATAGAGCACCCGTTCCGTTATATCCATGATAAATACGACGCATTCGACAACCCCGCCGGTTTCGTCCCTGATCGGGTAAGCGGTCAGCTCCGCATAATTCACCCCCCGAGACTGCATGATCGAATTTATCTCGCCGGTCTCAAATGTCGCCTTTGCGGCACAGTGGGGGCATATGCCTACTTTTTCATGGAAGATATCAAGACAGTTACCGCCGATCAGTTCATCACGGGAGGTGTTGACCCATTCTTCAACATATTTATTGGCTGAAAGAATATAGTAATCCTTGTCTATCGTGATAATGCCGCCCTGAACACTGTTAAACAAAATATCAAGCCGCTTCTTCTCCTCACGAGCCCTCTTTTCCCGTATGACTTCGTTTTCATAAATCTTCGACTTCTCTATGGCAATGGCTGAAATATAGGCAAACCCCTCTGCCGTATTCAGGTCATCGATGGTATACGCAATCACATTGCCGGCATGGTCGACCTTGTCATAGAGGCCGAGGGTTCCTATGACCTGGTCGCCCACCTTCAGGGGAACACAGATTACGGACTTCACATGAATAGCAGGCACTCTCATTTCAGGGGGCATCTTCGAAGCATCCTCAACGAGCAGGGGAGAACCGTTTTGCGCTACCCATCCGGCAATGCCGCTTCCGAGGGAGAGTTCCATCTCCTGTTCAAGCCCCTCCGGCAGGCCGAAATATGATTTTATTTTGAGCTTTTCGTTCTCGAGGAGCCTTATGATGCAGCCCTTCGAGGACAGAAGCCTTGCAATTTCTTCAGCTATACGCTTCAGCAATTCATCGAGATCGAGCACCGACGTTACCGCTTTGCTCAGTTCATACAGGACGGTAAGCTTCTGAAGCTGTTTTTTCGTCGACAGGAAGAGGTCGGCATTCCGTGCAATTGAGCTGATGTTGTGGACAAGAATCTTCAGCGCATTGACCTCATCTGCTGAGAATGCAAAAGGAGCCCGGTTCCTGACCATCAGGAGTCCTGAACACGTGTTGTCGCTGATTATCGGGACCGCAAGAACGGCCCGGTAATCGTCCTTGAGGTTCAGGGCAGGTCCTTTATATTCGTCGACATCGGGGACGATCAGCGGATTAAGCATGCTTACAACTTCCCTGGCAATCCCCTCGCCGACTAAAAGGCATTTATCATGCATCTCGCTGCCGCTGCCGCTTGATGCATCAAGGCAGAAGGCACCGGCCTCGTGCTTCAGCATATAGATACCGCAATGGTCATAACCGAGCTTTCCCCTGATGGTGTCGGCAATGATGACAAGGGCCTCTTTGAAGTCGACTCCGGTCCCCCCGATTCGCGCCACATCGAGGAACAGCTCGGTTTCGCTGAGTTTCCTGCTGATTTTCATGGTGGATGATTCAAGTTCTCCCATCATGCTGTCGAACCTGTCGGCGATGATTCCGAACTCATCACGGCGGTCCATGTTGATTCTGTATGACAGTTCGCCCCTGCTGATGTTCTCTGTTGCCTTAAGGAGTTCATTAAAAGGAGCGGCAATCGCTCTCCTGATGCTTGCGATGAGAAAAACGGCCATGACGGTACTGAACCCGGTCAGTACCAGCAGATAATAGATCATATTCCGTTTTATGCCTTCTCCTGTTCTGGCAATATCGAGGGCGGTATTGATAGAGCGCTCATGAAGCCGGTCAAGCCTTTCGGATATGTCTTTCCATATGTTGTCGATGAGGAGAATATCCGGGAAGGTGTCCGGATTTCCCACAGGATACCTCGTCTCGATCAGCCGTTTGGAAATGGAAAGGAGCTGCTGGAACTGGCTGCCTATCACTTCGAGCTCCTCCTTTTCCTGTATCATCGCATTGATGTTGCCGAAGCTTTTATATATGTCAGAAAGACTGGTGTGGTGTTCTTTTTTGAATCGTGCATCGCCGGTAAACCCCCAGTCTCGTGTCGCTTCGACAAACCTTGAAATATTGCTTTCGAGTTCCAGAAAAAGGCGGTGTTCTTCGCTCGCGGTATACAGGGTGCCCATATTGTCGCTCATTTTCTCGAAGATCAGGAGCGTTCCGGCCGCGAATACCAGGATTACAGCCATGAAGGCGGAAAGCATGAAAAACAGTTTGACCCTCAGGCTCATCCGGGCACCTTTCTCAACGCTTTCCGGTAAAGCTCCAGATATTTCCCGACCGGTCCATGCCAGGAAAAATCGGCATGCATCGCATCAGCAATCATTTTTTTCATTCGTTTCCTGTCCGTAAAAATACATACCGCCCGTTTGACGGCATCCTGGAGTGCTGACGGAGTATAGTCTGAAAACAGAAACCCAGTGCCGCGGGACAGCAGCGTATTGTAATCCTCTATGGTGTCGGCAAGGCCCCCGGTCTTTCTTGCCACCGGAACCGTGCCGTATTTCATCGCAATAAGCTGCCCGAGTCCGCACGGCTCATACTGGGAAGGCATCAGAAAAAAATCGCACCCTGCATAGATAAGATGGGCCAGGGACTCCTCAAAACCAATGTTTACGGAAACCCTCCCCCTGTACTGTCCGGCCATGTTGGTGAACAGGTTCTGGTAGTAATGTTCTCCCCTGCCGAGCATAACGATATTCACGCCGATGGCCATGAGATCCTCGGCAGACCGGTAGATGAGGTCGAGTCCTTTTTGAGAAGAAAACCTCCCGACAAAACCCAGCAGCGGCAGGCGCTCATCGCTAAGCCCCGCCCGCTGTGTCAATATCTTTTTGCACTTCGACTTCCCCCGTATATCTTCAGGAGTGTAGTTTGAAGGCAGGAAGGAATCAACACAGGGGTCCCATTCTTTGTAGTGCAGGCCGTTTACTATGCCGTACAGGTCGTCCTGTCTTTTCCGAAGGAGCCCGTCAAGTCCGAATCCATGCTCCTTGTCCATGATTTCCTCGGCATACGTTTCACTCACCGTACTGATAAGATCAGCATAGATCAGGCCGGATTTCATGAAATTGAGTTTACCGTAGTATTCGAGGCCGTCAGAGGTAAAGTAATCACTGCCGAGGCCGGTGAATTTCATGTCATCTGCGTTAAAAAGCCCCTGATACCCGAGGTTGTGAATGGTAAAGAGGGTTGCTGTTTTCGAGAGATATTTATCATTCCGGTACATTTGCTTGAGATAGAGCGGTATCAATGCCGTCTGCCAGTCATTGCAGTGGATGATGTCCGGGCGGATATGCATTGTCCTGCACAGCTCAAGCACTGCCTTTGAAAAAAATGCAAACCGCAGTGCATTGTCCGGGTAGTCCCCGTATGATGTCCCGTACAGGTCAGGTCGTCCGAAAAGACTGTCGCATTCGATAAAATATGCCTTCGGTTGTGATGATTTCTCTGAAAGCCAGATGCTCCCTGTTTCGACAACTTCCCCGAGTGCAACAGTCACAGACTTTCCAGTTCTGGAGAGCTTAAAATCCCTGCTGACGCCGGCATACAGCGGCAAAACAAGAGAAACATCCTCTTGTACTTCCCGTAATTCCGTCAGCAGCGCGCCGGTTACATCTGCAAGCCCTCCTGTTTTGACATACGGCACTGATTCAGGAGTCGCAATAAGTATTTTCATGGACGATCCTTCATCTCAGCCATGGACGGAAAGCGGTACAATGCAATCCTTTTTCGCAGGGGAAAAGGTCCTCTCAAAGGCACGGCTGCCGAGGACGTTCGGACACCGATCCGATCCATCTCTTCATTGTTTTATTTTTGCCTCTCTCATGAACTTTGCAGATTCTTCAGGCGGGGTGGGATTTATATAAAACCCTGAGCCCTCCTCAAACCCGGCGATCTTTGTCAGTTTTGGCATCAGTTCAATATGCCAGTGATAATAGTCATTGATCTCGTCATAGAACGGAGAGGTATGCAGAACAAAATTGTACGGCGGGGTATCGAGTATCCTGTCCATCTGCCTGAGGATCCGTTGCAGGATCTCGGAAAGTTCGGAAAAACTCCTGTCGTTCGGCGCAAACATGGACTCATGCGTCTTCGGCAGTATCCATGTTTCGAAAGGCGTCCTGGGTGCAAACGGAGCGAGCGCAACATATTTGGCATTTTCGTAGATGACCCTCTTGCCGTCATCAAGTTCCTGGCTTATCACATCGCAAAAAATACACCGCTCCTTGTATTCATAGTGCTGCCGGGCGGCATCGAGTTCTTCCTTGACCAGCTTCGGGACGATCGGGAGCGCAATTGCCTGGGTATGGGTGTGTTCAAGCGAGGCCCCGGCCACCTCGCCTTCGTTCTTGAATATAAGGACATATTTGAACCGGCGGTCCTTTTTCAGATCGCTGAGCCTCAAGTGGAACGCCCAAAGGACGTCATCAACCGCCTTGGAAGACATGGTTGAGAGGGACAAATTATGTTCCGGCGTTTCCACAATAACCTCATGCGCTCCAATGCCGTTCATCTTGTCAAAGATCCCCTCTCCTGTCTTGCCGAGATCACCGTAGATCTGGAGTGCGGGGAATTTGTTGGGCATAACCCTGAGCGTCCAGCCCGGTGTATTGGGTTGTGATCCCACCGGTCTGAATGCCATGATCTCAGGCGGGGTTGTGTACTCATTCCCCGGGCAAAACGGACAGAAACCGCCTTTTTTCCTCTGGGAAGGAGAAACAAAGTCAGTCGGGCGTTTCCCCCGTTCAACTGATATGATGACCCATCTTCCGACGATCGGGTCTTTCCTGAGTTCAGGCATAACTCCTCCACTTTCGAATGAGACCGTGCATTTTTTTATGCATCTCTCAAGTACGGGAATAAACCGCTTTGTGGCCTATTATATCACAATAGGATATAATTACTGATGAAGCCGGGGTTTCATCACAAGCTGCTCAACGGCGCTCTTGAAGACCCATGTCTCTTTGTCAGGCTGTTCTATGAAAAACGCGCCATGCTTTTTGACCTCGGCAACATAAGCAGACTCTCAGCAGCAGACCTGTTCAAGGTGACCGATGTCTTTGTCACCCATACTCACATCGACCATTTCATCGGGTTTGATACGCTCCTCAGGGCTGTCTTAAGGAGAGAAGCACCGCTCAATGTCTACGGCCCTTCAAATATCCTTGCCTGCATCGAAGGAAAGCTCAAGGGGTATGCATGGAATCTGATCAAAGATTATCCGACCCTGATCAATGTCTTTTCATACAACGGCAAAACCGTACTCCATTCGCTGTTTTCAGCAAAAAACAGGTTCAGAAAAAAAACAGTCACAAGGCGCCGGTCTGACGGTCTTCTGCTTGAAAGCGCTGTACTTAAGGTCAGGGCAGCTGCCCTTGACCACGGGATCCCCTGCCTGGCATTTTCCCTTGAGGAAAAACTCCAGATCAATATTGACAAGGATGCCCTCGCAAGAATGGGGCTTGCAGTCGGCCCCTGGCTGACTGAACTCAAGAAGATGCTGCGGGACGCTCAATCCCGCAAAAAAACAATGCTTGTCGACGGAAAGGACTTCAGTATCAACGAACTTTCCGTCATTGCGAGAATATCCAGGGGGCAGAAAATATCATATGCCACTGACGTTGCCATGACTGCAGAGAACCGGGAGAGGCTGATCAGTCTCGTCAGGGACTCCGACATTTTTTACTGCGAGGCTTATTTCCTCGAAAGAGACAGGGAACGTGCGCTTGAGAGATTCCACTTCACGGCAAAAGAATGCGGTTCAATCGCAAAAAAAGCTGGCGTAAAGAAACTTGCGGTCATGCACTTTTCTCCAAAATACAGAGAATGCCCTGAGATCGTTGTTAAAGAAGCGATGGATGAGTTCTATCGCTGACCTTTAGTGTACAGATGTCAGACTGGCTAGGCCAGGCAGTCCTTTCTCCAGAGGCAATCTGACTGTGAGCATTCTCCGGAAAAAGCAGTGCCGAAACAGGCAAAATTCCCTTCAGCACGCTGTATCGCACGTATCAAATCATCCTTTTTCAGTTTTCCGGTCTGAATCCCCATTTGCTTTGCGATCCCTTTGATCTCCTTAAGATTCACATTCCCCTCCTTGTCAGCTTAAGGTTTACAATTCATAACAGTACTACGGTAAACAAAGACCATCTCAAAATCAAGCGAAAAAAAGCAGAGGAGGCCGGCACCTGGGAGGAGACCCTATTTCACTATCTTCATGCTTATATCGGCAGCAGTAACAGAGTGGGTCAAAGCGCCGATTGATATCATGTCAACACCTGTTTCGGCAATCTTTCTGACGTTCTTGATATTCACGCTTCCGGATGCCTCAATGGTAACCCTTCCCTTTGCAATGCCGACCGCCTTCTTGATGTCGGCAATGGACATATTATCAAGCATAACAATATCAGCTCCTGCCGATATAGCTTCCTGCAGATCCTTTATATTCTCGACTTCAACCTCAATTTTCGTAAGACGGTGACCTGCCTTTGCAAGTCTTACCGCCTCGCTTATGCTGCCGACCGCCTCAATGTGGTTGTCCTTGATCAGGATCCCGTCAAAAAGACCAAACCGATGGTTCATCCCGCCGCCCATCCGGACAGCATATTTTTCCATAAACCGATGGCACGGCATCGTCTTTCTTGTGTCAAAAATCCTTGCGCCTGTCCCTCTTATGGCATCAACGTATCTGCTGGTGGTTGTAGCAATGCCGGACAGCCGCTGCAGAATATTCAGGCTGACCCGCTCGCCTGCGAGCAGGACTGTTGTTTTGCCCGACACTTCGGCAAGGACATCACCCTTGCGCACCCTGGCGCCTTCGCTGAAAAAAATATTGAACAATACGGAAGACGGATCGATCAGCCTGAAGACTTCTTTTGCAAAAGGAAATCCGGCCAAAACAAAATTACTCTTTGCAATAAAAAGTGCCCTTGCTTCGTCGTCATCCGGTATCAGCAGGGAGGTGGTAATGTCCCCGTGTCCGATATCTTCTTCGAGCGCGTGTTTCAGGAGTTCCGTTACACTTGAGGCTATCTCCACAGCGCTATCTCCGTCTGAACAGGGAAAGCAGTCCCCAGACTCCCCCAATGACAGCACCAAGTGCCACGGTCGATTTCCAGTCAAGCAGGGTGGTCAGATTCCCGTCGACCTCGCTGGACAATACCAGCAGGGCAGCGGTGTTTTCAGCCTTGACCGTGCCGGCAGCAACCACCCCCACGGCGCTCCTGTCTATCCTCGTGTCGCCCCGTGAAACAGACACCGGTGAAAACGAATAATTTATCGAAGTATCACTGCTTACTGTTGCAATACTGATACTCTGGTGCATGTCAAGATGATTCCCTCTCACTACGACGGCGGCTGCCTGTGTTGTCTCGACCCGTTCACCGTCAATGCTCAATGCACATACCTGCTGCATTTCGATGTGGCCGCCCTCGACATTCCTGACCGTGCTCTGGCTTATGGTAACGAACTCCCCCTCTATTATTTCGAGGGCCTGATCACGAATGTTCTTCTGCTCTTTTTCCATCGTTTTTTCCCCCTAACATATAAAGTTTCCTGATGTTCTCCCTGATTCTTTCCCTCATCCTGAGATATTCTTCCTGCTTCTCTTTTTCCTTCTCGACAACATCTTTCGGGGCCTTTCTCAGAAATTCTTCATTAAGCAGCTTTTTGCTGAGAAACAGTATGTTCTTTTCAGTCTTTGCCTCCTCTTTCTTAAGTCTATCAAGTTCCAGCTCAATATTCAAAAGCCCCTCGAGGGGAACATAGACTTCGACAAAACTGCGGACCGCTATTGCAGACCCTTCCGGCTTGGAGACTGCGGCCCCGATTTCCTTTATATCGGCCCTGGTCAGTTTTTTCAGGTATGTCAGGTTTTTGTTCAGGACCTCTTCCGCACGTTCATGGAGGGTCCTGACATAGGCTTTCAGCTCAAGAGAAGGAGAAAGGTTCAGCTCCCCTCTGATGGTTCTGATGCTCATGACAGCTTCCATGATCATCATCATCTCTGATTCAGCGGCTTCATCTCTCGGCAGTGAATCAGGATAAGCTGCGTTCGTAATGCTCCTGCAGGTTCCTGCGGCCTCGCTTCCGGCAAACGGCATATGCTGCCAGATTTCCTCTGTCACGTACGGCATGAAAGGATGAAGAAGTCTCAACGTCTTCTCAAGGACAGAGAGCAGACAGCCCCTGACCGGCTCCCTTTCATCCGATTCACCGTATAATACCGGCTTGACCATCTCAATATACCAGTCGCACAGCTCATGCCAGATAAACTGATAGATGCTGCCGGCAGCATCATTGAACCGATATTCCCTGAGTGACCTGTTCGCTTCCTCGGTTGCGGCTGCAAGCCTGCTCAGTATCCATTTGCTGCCGATGTCGAGGCGGTCCATCTCGATTGTTTCAGGGACTGCCGTATCTCCGGCATTCTGGAGGATGAACTTTGAAGCATTCCAGAGTTTATTGACGAAATGCCGGTACCCCTCGACCCGCTCTTCGGAAAACTTTACATCCCGTCCCTGTGCCGCAAAGACAGCAAGGGTAAACCGGAATGCATCAGTCCCGTATTTTTTCATCATGATAAGGGGGTCAATGACATTCCCCTTGGACTTTGACATTTTCTGCCCGGCGGAATCCCTCACCAGTGCATGGATATATACGTCCCTGAAGGGGACTTCGCCCATAAACTTTATCCCCATCATTGCCATCCGCGCGACCCAGAAAAATATGATGTCAAAGCCGGTAACCAGTACTGAAGTAGGATAGAACCTGCGGAGTTCAGGAGTATCATCAGGCCATCCGAGTGTGGAAAACGGCCACAGGGCAGACGAAAACCAGGTATCAAGGACATCTTCATCCTGCGACAGACTGCCCGAACCGCAGTACGGGCAGGAAGCAGGGGTCTCCCTCGCAACGATAATGCCTTTCCTGTTTCTGCATGCGTCGTTCAGCATCTCCCTGCAGTACCAGGCAGGTATCCGGTGCCCCCACCAGATCTGTCTCGAGATGCACCAGTCCTTGATGTTTTCCATCCAGGCAAAAAAGGTGTTATCCCACGACTTCGGAACAATCCGTATCCTCTCTTCCTTCACTGCAGCTATCGCCTCTTCTGCAAGCGGCTTGACCTTAACATACCACTGAAGCGTTGAAAGGGGTTCAATAATGGTCTTGCAACGGTAGCAGTGTCCGACAGAATGCCTGTGTTTCTCCTCTTTCGCAATAAGTCCCGCAGTCTTCAGGTCATTCAGGACGGCCTTTCTGCAATCATAGCGGTCTTTCCCTGCATAGCTGCTGCCCGCCTCCTCTGTCATGCGTCCGCTCTGGTTGATGACCGTGATGAAAGGAAGAACAGGGTCCTGCCTTTTTGCTATGGCTTCATCATTAAAGTCGTGTGCAGGGGTCACCTTCACCGCACCGGTGCCGAATTCTGAATCTACCCCTTCGTCTGCAACAACCGGTATCTTTCTCCCGGTAAGCGGCAGGGAGATTTCTTTGCCGATCAGCCCCCTGTAGCGATCGTCTCCAGGATTCACAGCAACAGCCGTGTCCCCGAGCATTGTCTCGGGCCTTGTGGTCGCCACAACAACTTCACCTTTTCCATCAGAGAGCGGGTATTTGATATAGGTAAGCCTGCCTTCAAGCTCTTCATGTTCGACCTCTATATCGGAAAGCGCGGTATGACACCTTGGACACCAGTTGATAAGCCGGTTGTCCCTGTAGACCAGCCCCTGTTCGTACAGACTGACAAATACCTCTGTTACCGCCTTTGAAAGTCCTTCGTCAAGGGTGAACCGTTCCCGTGTCCAGTCGCACGATGCGCCGAGCCTTTTAAGCTGATGTATGATCTTGCCGCCATATTCATGCTTCCATTGCCAGACACGTTCAATAAACTGTTCCCTTCCGAGCAGATGCCTGTCTATTCCCTCTGCGGCAAGCTGCCGTTCGACAACGTTCTGGGTAGCAATGCCGGCATGATCGGTGCCAGGGACCCAGAGCACATTGTAGCCCGACATTTTTTTCCACCGTATGAGGACGTCCTGAAGCGTTGTGTTCAGTGCATGCCCCATGTGGAGGGTGCCGGTTACATTGGGAGGAGGGATTACAATGGAGTACGGAGCGGCAGGCGATTCCGGGTCAGCCACAAAAAATCTGCTGGCTGTCCAGTATTCATACCACTTCTCTTCTGATTCTTCAGGGTTGTAATTCTTGTCGAGCTGTTTCATAACAAAGAAAGACGGGGAATCGGACCTGCCTTTTCCCCGCCGTTATTTACAAAAAATCAATTGAGTTTAAAACTCTGCCTTTATTTTTTCAATCTCCTTTGAAATCATGGTGCTCGCAAGGTCAGGCACCGTCTCCCAGATCACCTTCTCGACTTCTGAAGTCACGGATGCGATAGAGCCTTTCAGTATCTCTTTCAGCATCCTTTCAACAAGTTCAGGGGCAACCTCCCAGAGGACCTTTTCGATCGAATCCTTTATCTGGGGCATCAGCGAAGCAAGGAGGGACTCCCTGATATCGAGCGTTGCCACAAATGCCGATATTTTGTCTTCAACCGTCTTTTCAAAAATCCTCCGCATTTCTTCATGCGAAAGCATTGCAGTCTCAGCCGCTTTCCTTACCGTCTCAGCGCCCCGCCATGCAGTCTGCTCTCCTGTTTCAGGTTCAGCCTCGATAACAGCTGACTGTTCATCAGGCATTTCGAAGGCCTCATCAAACTCAGGGCTTTCCTCGGCAGTCCCTGCCTCGAGCACTTCAGTTTCAGCAGGTGCGGGGATCTCCTCCATTGACCAGAGGTCTTCTTCCGCTTCCAAGGCATCTGCAGTTACTGCTTCGGTTTCAAAACCGGCCTCTTCGTCCTGGATAATCTCCAGTGCCTCCTCGTCTGCTTCAGCAACTGCCTCTGCCTCAATCCCTTCTTCCCCGCCGGCAGAAACCATAGTGAGCGCTGCATTGATCTTGCTTATGAGCTCCTGTGACTCAAAAGGCTTGATAATCGAATCCTCTGCCCCGGCCTCTCTTGCAAGGGCCTCGTCGATCGGTTCAAAAGCACCGGCAAGAAGGATCACCGGGATACGGGATGTTGCGGGGTTCTTTTTTATCTTCTCGCAAAGCTGATACCCGTTCATTTTGGGCATCTCTATGTCTGCAAGTATAATTTCAGGTTTGAAAGAATCTACTATATAAAGTGCTTCTTCGCCGTTGCTTACAGATTTTATCTCATAATCTTCTTCAGCAAGGATCAGTTCAACGACCTTCTGTATCGTTATGCTGTCGTCTGCAAGCAATAGCCTATGAGCCATTTTCCACCTCTTCGAGTTGTTTGAAAAATTTTATTGCTAAGTGCTGAAAAAGTCAAGGATTTTATCAGACCGCTGTCGAACCGACGGTTCAACATGAAGAGATGCCTCAGCCGCCCCCGCCCATGCCGCGGGACGGGATGGAAGGGGAGAAACCGCTGTCCGACCCTGCTGAACACGAGAAAGAAGATATCAGCTTTTTTACTTCCCTTGAAGAGCATTTCGGGCATTCAGTGTCCTTCTCCGAAGCGCGTATGCTCTGAAGAAGCGAGAACCGTTCCCTGCATTTGTTGCATGTGTATTCATAGATAGGCATGTTACCTCCAAAAGAGTTGCAATTATTTATAACTATTTTAGTCTCTGGAAGTTTTATATGTCAATTCATTTGCACTGTACCTTCACAGGAAGCGAAACCTGATATAATCAAACTATGAAAGAGGCGCTGTTTTATGAAAAACTGCAGGGGACAGACGTCCAATGCCGTTTATGCGGCCATAACTGTCACATTCACGCCGGCAAGAGGGGCGTCTGCGCTGTCCGTGAAAACCGGGAAGGGACCCTCTACAGTCTTGTCTACGGAAAGGTCATTTCCATGAACATTGATCCGATCGAAAAGAAGCCTCTCTTTCATTTCCTGCCGGGCTCTTCCTCGCTGTCCATCGCAACGGTCGGATGCAATTTCCGTTGCAAACATTGCCAGAACTATGAAATATCACAGTACCCGAGGGAACGCACCTTCTCCATCCCCGGGAAAGACATGAGTCCGGAGGACATCGTAAATGCTGCCGTGAAACAGGGCTGTGAAAGCATCTCGTACACCTATACCGAACCGACCATCTTTTTTGAATTCGCCTATGACTGTGCACGGCTTGCACAACAAAAAGGCATCCGGAATGTTTTTGTCAGCAACGGATATACCGGCCCGGAGGCTGTAAGGCTCGCAGCGCCGTTTCTTGATGCCATAAATGTTGATTTAAAGGGCAGCGATATATTTTACAAGGAGATCTGCGGGGCACGGCTTGAGCCTGTCAAAAATACGATCAGACTCATGAACGAACTTGGTGTATGGGTAGAAGTAACAACGCTTGTTATCCCTGACCTGAATGACTCTGAAAAAGATCTTGCCGATATCGCAGAGTTTATCAGTTCTGTTGACCCTGCAATACCGTGGCACGTAAGCCAGTTCTATCCGACATACAAACTTATCGACAAACCCCGCACTCCCATCAGCACATTACGGAAGGCGCGCGACATAGGATATAACTCGGGACTTAACCATATATACCTTGGAAACGTCCCCGGGGAAGGAGGAGAAAACACCCTCTGCCCTTCCTGTAAAAGCACGGTAATCGAAAGAACAGGCTACCGCATCCTTAAAAACAGGCTCAAGGAAGGGAAATGTCCTGAATGCAACTCTCCCATAAAAGGGATTTGGACGTCCCCGTAAGGACTGCCCTGCCGGCAGGCAGGCTCCGGCTTCAGCACTCTGCCAGGTCCAGCACCATAATAACAGCATCCTCAAGAGGCATTATATAATAGTTTTTCCTTATGGAAATAACCTTGAAATTGAACCGTTCATACAGCCTTCTGGCCTTCTCATTTGAGCCTCTTACTTCAATAAAAACATGTCTGCAGCCATTTGTCTTTAATAAATCAAGTGCATGTTGCAGAAGAACTGATGCGATCCCGCATCTCCTGAATTCAGGGTGTACGGCAAGGGTAAGCACATGGCCTTCGTCGAGCACCTGACTGAAACAAATATATCCGACAATCTTTCCATCAGCTTTCGCTACCTTTGAAACAGACAAAGGATTATGCAACTCGCTCATGAAAAGGGATTGCGACCAAGGCATGGTAAAGGATGCTGTTTCGATGGCGGAAACTTCAGGAAGGTCTGCCGTCTTCATGTCATCAATACAAAAGTCTTTCAGTGTTTTTCGAGCCATTTCACCTCAGCCTCTGATTTTCGTATGTAGCAGGGAACTGCCTCGGCAGCATCGGTATATTCACCCCTGACCGCTTTTGAAAGTCCGAGGGCCGCCACATTTGC
>JBBIUL010000013.1:0-17420 GCA_037440265.1 Nitrospira sp.
ATGTTGACCCCTTTGCCGACTTTTGCATCACCTATATAGCTGAGATGCGAGGCTTTTGAACCTCTCCCGATAACGGCTTTTTTCATCTCTACAAAGTTGCCCACTTTTGCGCCCGGGCCGATATCCGAACCGGGCCGCAGGTGGGCAAACGGGCCTACAGAAGCCTTGTCCCTGACCTGTGAACACTCGATAACGGATGAATCTTTAATGGCCACCCCGTTTCCTATCCTGCTGTCGATGATCCTGACATTCGGATAGACAACAGAGCCTTTTCCGATAGTTGTCCTGCCCTCGATATGCACATTCGGATATATGGTGGTATCCTGGCCGATGCGGCAACAAGGATGTATAAAAACAGAACCGGGGTCCATGAAAATGACGCCCTTGTCCGCCAAGGCATCAACAGTATTTTTTCGCATCACCTCTGACGCCCTGAACAGTTCCTGCTGCGTATTTACTCCCATAAATTCATCCTCTTGCCCGATGCAGAACGCCTCGGTCCTGTATCCCCGCCGGGCCGATAATGAAATGATATCGGTAAGGTAATATTCCTTTTTCCCGGCATTCATTCTTATCTCATCGAGGAGATGCAGTGCCGTATGCTCAATTGCATAAATCCCGCTGTTCACCTCGCATATTTTTTTCTGTTCATGGTCAGCATCCTTGTTTTCGGTTATCGAGACCGCTGTTCCGCTGCTGTTTCTGATGATTCTGCCATATTCAGCAGGATCGGCTGCTATAAAGGAGATGACCGACACTGCATTCTTCCTTTTCCGGTGCAACGAGAGAAATTTCGATATGGTCCTGGGGTTTATGAGGGGCGTATCTCCGTTGAGCACGATAACAGTACCCTGAAAATCGCCGAGGGCTTTGCGTGCGCATGACAGCGCATGGCCGGTGCCTTTCGGTTCAGACTGGAGGGCAAAGGAAATATTGCTTCCTGATACTGCCTCTTTTATGCGGTCGAAATGCCTTCCGGCAACAATGATGATATGTTCGGGCCTCAATCCGGAGGCAGTCATTACAACACTCTGGATCATGGGGATTCCGCAGACCCGGTGCAGAACCTTGGGCACGGAAGACTTCATCCTCGTACCGCTTCCTGCTGCAAGAATCACACAGGATACCTTCATCATTTCGCCTCTGTTATTTTATGCGGTGCAGCTATACCGCCGGAAAGGATAATCCTTATCCCTTCATCGATCGGGATGTCTGTATAAAAAACATCAAGTTCATCGACAAGAACGATTTCACCGAGGTAAAGGTTGTTCGTCGGAACATAGACTGCCCTGAGGCAAGCCTCCTTGCCGGAGTTTGATGATTTCACCGTGCATTCTTTTGTAAGAAATCCGAACGCAAAAACTCCCTTGCGCGGATATTCGATCACCACGAATCTTTTGAACGAAACACTCTTGTTCTCCGGGGAAAAGGCATCTACGAGCTGCTTGACGGCAGTATAAAAACCCTTGAATACCGGGAGCTTGAGGAATATGGTCTCAAACCATCCGATCACCTTCTTCCCGAAAACATTTGTCGATATGATCCCGACAATGAAGATCAGGATTATCGCTGAAAGAAAACCGAGTCCGGGGGTATGGTATCCGAGTATCCTGAAGTAGACAGGTTCGAGGAAGCCGTCGACCAGCCTGAAAAAAGAAAAGATCACAAAAACAGTAATAATCGCCGGTATCAGAACAAACAGACCGGCAAGGAATTTCTTCTTGAAGGTGGTATGAATAGAAATGGCCATTTCGGTATTGATTATAATAAATCTACAACGTTTGAGATTTCAAGGCGAAAACTCCCGGCCCGGCAAAACGGGGCGGCATAATTTATTGTTTGAAAAGAGAATGACCGGCAGGCAGTTCATTCAGGGAGATCAAAGTTCGCATAGACATTCTGCACGTCTTCATTGTCCTCAAGTGCATCCATAAGCCGTATCATCTGTTCTGCAGCTTTCTCGTCAAGTGAAACATAGTTCTTTGGGAGCATGGTCACTTCAGCAGACTCCAGAGGAATCCTTGCCTGTTCAAGAGCATCCCTGACACTGCTGAAATCCTCAGGTGCGGTTATCACCTCGAAATTCTCCTCTCCCGGATCATTTTTCATATCCTCTGCGCCTGCCTCAAGCGCAGCGGTCATGACCGCGTCCTCAGCGACTTTTGATTTGCTCACGAGCATGTACCCTTTTTTATCGAAGAGCCAGGCAACACAGCCGGTCTCTCCAAGGCTCCCGCCGTTCTTGGACATGATATGTCTTATTTCAGGTACGGTGCGGTTCTTATTGTCAGTCATGACTTCAATAATCATCGCAACCCCTGAAGGGCCATAGCCTTCATAGACAAATTCCTCATACGAAACACCGGGAAGTTCGCCGGTGCCTTTCATGATAGCCTTTTTGATATTATCATGGGGCATGTTCACTTCTTTGGCTTTATCAATAGCTGTACGGAGTCTTGGGTTTCCCCCCGGATCACCTCCGCCGAGTCTTGCTGCAATTGCTATCTCCTTGACGATTTTCGTGAAAACCTTGCCCCGTTTTGCGTCGGTATGCGCCTTTTTGTGTTTTATCTGAGCCCATTTCGAATGTCCTGCCACTGGTCCCTCCGGAATTAATTTATCTTTGCCCTGATCTTTCTGATTTCTTCAAGCCGCTCTTTTGCGAGGGCACTCTCCTTTGAATCAGGAAAGAGCGCCGTAACAATCTTATACCCTTTCTCCGCCTCTGTAAAATCCCCCGTATTCCGTTTGGCCTCCGCATACATGAACATATCCAGCGGCCGTGACAATTTCCCTGTCTCAATAAACGTCTTTATTGTCGGTATCAGAAACCTGATGATTCTCTCCCATTTTCCATAGATGTAATAGCTGTTTAAGAGAGAATCATCCATGAGGCCCTTATTGTTCGATCCGGGATATCTCCTGTTGAATGCGGCATAAAGTTCCTCAGCCCTGTCAAAGGCCGGAGGTGTATAATCGGTAAGGTAAACCAGCATCAGCCGCCAGTGCGCTTCCTGGCTGATGGATGCCAGCGGATAATTGGTAATAATTTCCCTGTATCCTGCCTCAACCTGCGGAAGGACAGCCATCCTGTCTGAATTCTCCATGAGTCGACGGATCTTCCCGAACACTTCCATCGCTTTTGTGTTCTGCTCTTCTGCTTCCGGCTGTCCCGAAGTGCCGGGCTGTTCAGTTCCAGCAGTGCCTGATGAAGCACCCAGGAACAAAAGGAACGAGGCAAGCAGGAAGGGAGTCAGATGTTTCAACATGATTTTAATCATAATTATGTGAAGTTATCTCTGTCAAGTTTACAAACGAGCATACGGGACCCCATGCTTGGAGCGCGGCAACAGAGGTATCGGGCACATGATTCAGGCACGACCGGACCAGCGTGAAAGGCTGTTGACCAGTACAAACAGGAACGCGATAGTGCTATTCTATCCCGTATTCCTTGATTTTTGTCAGGAGTGTCTTATAGCTGACCTGGAGTATCTCCGAGGCCCTCGACTTGTTGCCTTTCGTCTCTTTCAATGCCCTGGCTATTCTCTCTTTCTCGACGATCCTGACCGCCTCCCTTGACACTGCCTCAAGGGGGCCGTCCATAGGCAGGTTCTTCAGGGAATTCTCAATTGATACCTGCTGGTTCAAGGCAATATGGTCAGGGGTGATGGTATCACTCTCACAGAGGATAATCGACCTCTCCATGCAGTTTTCAAGTTCCCTGATGTTCCCCTTCCAGGGGTAATTGCGGAGCATTTCAAGCGCCTCTTTTGAAATGGCCTTCTTTGCCTTTTTCAGTTCAATACAGTATTTGTCTATGAAGTACTCTGCAAGGAGCAGGATGTCTTCTTTCCGTTCGCGCAGCGGAGGTATGACGATCGGGAAGACATTCAGCCGGTAGAAAAGGTCCTCCCTGAAGAGTTTTTCACTGACCGCCCTTTCAAGGTCGGCATTGCTGGCAGCAACCAGCCTCACATCGATCTTGATGGTCTTAATGCCGCCGACACGCTCTATTTCACCTTCCTGGATCACCCTGAGGATCTTTGCCTGTAATGCAAGGTCCATCTCTGAAATCTCATCAAGAAAAATAGTGCCTTTATCGGCAAGTTCAAACTTGCCGATCTTCCGGGCATCAGCGCCGGTAAAAGAGCCTTTTTCATGTCCGAAAAGCTCTGACTCAAGAAGCTCGCGGGGGATAGCAGCACAATTGATAGGGACAAACGGATACTCCCTCCGGGGGCTGAGGTTGTAAATCGCCCGCGCAAAAAGCTCCTTGCCGGTGCCGCTTTCACCAAGGAGCAGCACGGTTGTCTTGGCCTGGGCCACTTTCTGGACTTTCTGGGCAACCTCGGTTATGCCCGGGCTTTTGCCTATTATTCTCGGGGCACCAAATCGTGAGGACAATTCTTCTTTCAGGAGTATGTTTTCTGTATGGAGTCTGAGCGTCTCGACAGCTCGCCTGATCAAAAGCAGCAGATGGTCGGTATCAAACGGCTTTGTTATAAAATCAAATGCCCCTTCTTTCATTGCAGTGACAGCTGTTTCAATCGTCCCGAAAGCAGTCATCATAATGACCGGCGTAAGCTGCTGTTCTGCCTTGGATGTCCGCAGGACTTCGATCCCGTCTTTCTTCGGCAGCTTCAGGTCAGAAAGGACAAGATCAAACTGGTTCTCTTTGATCTGTTTGATCCCTTCCAGTCCGTCGCGTGCTATGACCACCCGGTAGCCTTCTGCTTCAAGCGTTTCCTGAAGCATCTGCGCCATGGAATCTTTGTCTTCAACCACAAGGATTGTCTGCATGTCTGTTATTTTACCTCAGAGTTCCAGTAAATCCTACCATGAAAAAGCTCATATTTTTGAGTCCTTCAGCGCCTGCCCGCAGAAACAGGCTGGCCCGGGAAAATCCATGCCGAAGAAGGCCTTGATTATCAATTTTATCTTTTCCGTAGATACCGCCATGGTCTCGACCACCTCTCTCACGGTTAACTTGTCCTTAGCAATGCCGGCAGCAGAGTTTGTAATAACATACAGCCCCGCAAGGCAAATCTCCAGTTCCCTGGCCAAAACAGCCTCCGGCATTGCGGTCATGCCTACCATATCAGATCCCAACTGCTTATACGCCCTGATCTCAGCAGCTGTTTCAAGCCTTGGGCCGTTAGTACACACATAGGTGCCTGAAGTGATGACCTTAATTGCAGCTTTCCCGGCAGCATCCATTATATGCTGCCTTAAATCAGAACAGTACGGATCAGTAAAATCAATATGCACGACCTCATTTTCATCATAGAACGTAGAATTCCTTCCTTTTGTAAAATCGATTATCTGGTCAGGAACGGTTAGAGACCCCGGTATCATCGTGTCTGTTATCCCCCCGGCAGCTCCTATGGTTATGATCTTCCTGATCCCAAGCTCCCTGAACCCCCACATGTTTGCCCTGTAATTTATCCTGTGCGGCGGTATATGATGCAGGGCCCCGTGTCTGGGCAGAAAGGCTATCTCCTTCCCTGAGATGCTGCCGATCCTGTAGACATCAGACGGCTCTCCATACGGGGTGCTGACCTTGACTGAATCCGTGATCTCAAGTCCCGGGACATCGTAAAGACCGCTCCCGCTTATTATTCCGAATACCGGCATAACCACCTCCATTACTATTATTGAAATATACGGATTCAAACCTGCCGCGCAATGCATCAGTTGCCTGTTCCGGTCAGATAACGGTATAACCCGGCCCAAGCCTTTCCCGTTGCTTTCTGCTTTTGCCGTGTTATAATAGCCTATCTCACTGATTTGAGGGAATAGACGAAAAAACTGCACGCTGTTTTTTCTGCTGCTTTTCAATAGACATGCTCGACAAAGACATCCTTGCAAAAATAATCAAAAAAACCCTTTCCAGGGGCGGCGAGTACGCTGATGTCTTTGTCGAAAACCGCTCCCAAACCCTGCTTGTCCTGGAAGATTCCAGACTCGAAAAAGCGGTCTCAGGCAGGGAAACCGGCGTCGGAATCCGTCTCATTTACAAAGGCAGGACATCATATGCCTTCAGCAACGACCTTTCTGAGAGCGCACTTCTGCAGGCTGCATCAGAAATCAGCAAGGCAGCAGATGAAAAACAGCCTGATTTAATCATCGATCTGACAGCAAGGAGATCATCCCTGGACTTCCCGGTTCAACAACCGCCCGGTGAAGTGCCGGTAGAAAAAAAAATTGCGCTGGTGAGAAAGGCTGACAAGACATCGAGAAGTCTGGACAGCAGAATAAAACAGGTTTCTGCCGTATACCGCGATTCTGTCCAACAAGTTCAGATTGCAACATCTGACGGATTTATTTCGGACGATGAAAGGATTTATACCACAGCGGTCGTACAGGCAATTGCAGCAGACGGCAATATTATCCAGACCGGATACGAGGCTGTCGGCGGCGTTGTCGGATTTGAATTCTTTGATCAGAATGATATTGAAGCACTCAGCCTCAAGGCAGCAAAAAGGGCGGTAATGATGCTTGGCGCGAAAAAGGCCCCCTCCGGGAGAATGCCTGTAGTCATTTCATCTCTCGCAGGCGGGACAATGATACACGAGGCCATAGGCCATGGGCTGGAGGCTGACCTTGCGCAGCAGGGACTCTCGGTCTTTTCCGGTAAAACAGGAAATCCGGTCGCTTCAAAACTCATAACGGTCATAGACGACCCGACCCTGCTGCAAAAGAGAGGCTCATACCGTTTTGATGATGAAGGGACACCGTCAAGAAAGACGGTGCTCGTTGAAAACGGCATACTGAAATGCTACATGTATGACCGTCTCACAGCCATGAAAGACAACACCTCTTCAACAGGCAACGGCAGGCGTGAATCATACAAGAACAGACCCATTCCCAGGATGTCCAACACCTTTATCGCACCAGGGGAAACCCCTCCCTTAAAGATATTGAATTCACTCGATAGAGGTTTGTTCGTTGAAAAAATGGGCGGCGGACAGGTAAATACCGTCACGGGTGATTTTGTCTTCGATGTCCAGGAAGGGTATCTCATTGAAAATGGAGAAAAAGGTGATCTTGTCAGGGGCGCAACCTTGACCGGAAACGGTCCGCAGATCCTTGAATCGATTGATATGGTAGGAAGTGACCTTGGTTTTTCAATCGGTACCTGCGGCAAGGATGCGCAGGGCATACCTGTTTCCGATGCTATGCCGACCATAAAAATACCGGAGATCGTCGTTGGCGGCACTCATTCCGGATAATTTTTTGTTTAATTTTTTGTAATCCTGCCAGTACAGAGAACTTCATACATTGCTTAAACAGCAAGTCAATATGTATAAAAATTTGTACATTTGAGGAAATTTAACAACACTCGGTTGTGCATTTGTGTTGATAAATAAAGATAATTAAACTGGCACTCATTTTGCATAAAATACTAACTGTAATTATGCGTTCACAAAGGACTATAAAAAACGAAATAAGCTTTGATGGAGTAGGTCTCCATACCGGCAGGCTCTCAAGGGTAACCCTCAAGCCTGCCGGCAGGGATGAAGGGATTACGTTTGTAAGAACTGATAAACCAGCTGTTATCAAAGCAAATGTCAGTTCCGTTATCGATACTGCTTTTGCGACAACTATCGGTAATAACGGGGTTAAAATAAGGACGGTCGAGCATATCCTGTCTGCACTTGCCGGACTCGGGATAGATAATGCGGTCATAGAAGTCAACGGGCCTGAGATCCCGATTCTTGATGGAAGTTCAACAGAACTGATCAGCCTGATACTGAAGGCAGGCATAGCGAAGCAGGGAAAGAAACGGCCTTTTCTGGTCATAAAAAGACCATTTGTTTTTGAAGACGGAAACGCTACAATTGCAGCGTTTCCCCATGAGGGAACACGGCTAACCTGCAGCATTTTCTTTAACCATTACGGGTTCGGCGAGCAGAAGATCAGCATAGATCTTACAGAAGAAACCTTTGCCCGTGAAGTTGCTCCGGCAAGGACCTTCGGGTTTCTGAAAGATATTGAATTTCTGCGGTCAAACGGCCTTGCCAAAGGCGGTTCGCTTGAAAACGCTGTCATTATGGGAGAAACCGGTGTGCTCAATGCCTCAGGATTGCGGTTCAAGGATGAATTTGTCAGACATAAAATTCTTGATTCTCTTGGAGATTTCTCGCTTATCGGGTTCCCGATATCAGGTCATATTGTTGCCAGCAAATCAGGTCACTCTTCGAATATAAAGTTTCTGAAAAAACTGCTCCTGACCCCTGATGTCTGGGACATTGTGTCTGAACACAAGGTTTCTGAAAGCCCTGCCTTACAAATTATTGCATAATTTCAAATAGTTAGGGCTGCTTATTTTTTTCTCACAAAATCTTTCAGTTGTGCTATTATAGTCAAAAAAAGGGCTGGAGAACTGCCATTCTCCAGCCCAAAACTCATAACAGAGACAACTTATTTTTTCTTCTTCGGTGCTGCCTTCTTGGCTGCCGGCTTCTTCGCTGCCGGTTTCTTCTTTGCTGCTGCTTTCTTCACTGCCATCTTCTTCACCACCTTTCCGTCCCCGGTGTTTCGGGGAGGTTTGAGTTAAAGCTTGCCCATCAGCACTATTTTGCTGCCTGACAGGAGCTTTTCCAGGTCAGCATCGCTGCCTTCTTTTTTTTCCTTGAACTCAGTCTCATCCATTACCGTAGCGATTATCTTTTTCTTGAATCTCTCTTCAATGTCCTTCAGCCCCTCAATCGACAGAGAAGAAGGCCCGACAACAAAGATGTTGACGGTATCGGCGTCCTCGCTCTCGGCATAAGGGCCATAGATAAATGCTGTCTTTGTTCCGGATGTCTTCAGCATTGCCTTGAGAGCACCCGGGACGCCTAATGATTTGGCAATAAGGCTTTTCAGTTCAGAGAACAGAGGGGATTTTTTGTCAGCATGAAAGTACTTCAGGTTTGCAACCTTCTTACTGGCAAGTATGCCCATTTTTTCAAGGTTGTCAAGTTCGCGTTTGACACCGGATGGGTTCTTTCTCAAAAGTGTGGCTATTTCCCTAACGTAGAATTTTTCATCAGGGTTATTGAGAAGAAGGGCTAGCACATCTGCTCTTACAGATGATGAAAAAAGGCTTTTTAATGTATCTCGTACTTGTTTTGACATTTTCTGTATATATTTATATAACATCATTTATGTCTTTGTCAACAAAAAAATTACAAAGCCAAACATTTTTTTATCTACTATAAACAGTAATGACTGAACTGATAAACAGTACCCGTGCTTATTAGTACAATCTTATTAATTATGTGTCCAATCATGACATATCCGGAATACAACTGTTCCGGCAACTAAACGATCATTCAAATTTAATATTCCATATGAATGATATGAAATAATATATAGAGTCAAATTACAATTTGATAAAATAAGGAGAAGAATTCTCAGGAATTACGATGAACTGTGACTAAAAAAGGGGCAACTATCTTAATAATTTTCTTAATGTTTTGAGATTTCTTGTGTCGTCATCTTCTGACTTTTTGGGGGTTTCCATAATAACAGGGATGCCGGAGAAAAAGGGGTTGTTCAAAAAAAGCCTGAACCCTTGCATCCCGATACGACCTCTGCCAATATGTTCGTGCCGGTCAAGACCTGAGCCGGCCTGTCCTTTTGAATCGTTTACATGCAGGAGTTTTACTTTGTCCGTTCCGATATATTTTTCAAGTTCATTAACCAGAGTGTCTATTCCTTCCGGTGTGCTGATGTCATATCCGGCAGAAAACGCATGACAGGTATCAAGGCATATTCCGGCAATAAGATTGCCGGGGACGTTTGCAAGAAGTTCAGACAGTTCGGGTATCGCAGAAGTTATATCTCCTCTTTCACCCGCGGTATTTTCAAGCAAGAGTCCTGCCTTCCAGCTGCCGGAGGCTGATATATCATTTAGTGAGGCTGATGCCCTTTTCCGGGCAGTGGCCGGTATATCACCCGATGCGCTGCCGGTATGCAGGACTACGTAATCTGCTCCAATGTCATCGGCAATATTCATCTCGTGAATAACCATGTCAATCGACTTCCGAAGCAGATCCTTTTGGGAAGATGCCAGATTGATAAGGTAGGAAGTATGGACAGAAACCGGTCTGATATCAAGCGCTTCCTTCCCCTCTCTGAAAAGTCTCGCTTCCTCAGGGTCCCGTGCTGAAAATGCCCATCCCCTGGGATTGTGTGAAAAAATCTGCAGCGTATCACAGCCTAACGCTGCTGTTCTCTGAAGGCTCTTATGGATGCCTCCTGCAATCGACGTGTGGAATCCTATCCTTCTCATTCACCTATCGTAACACACGTCGCCGGATGCGGAAACAAAGAACCGGCAATCCCGATTATCGGAAAAGCCGGTCATCAGGCGCTGCCTGAATCAGTCCCTTTGATATCTGCTTATGCTTCAGTGTCCCCCGTGTATAAGGACAGGCAGGCATCTCACACACACAAATTTCTCCTCGCCCTCTGAAACACACTTCAGGCATACCCGGTCTTTATCAGTTGTCCCGCAGACAAAACATTTTGCAGTCATGTCATTCCTCCAGTTCGTTGATCTCTTTTACAATCTTGTCAGGGTCAAGGTTATGCATCATGGAACCGAAGGATATCGACTCCATGTTTATTCCCGGGCAGGTGAAACATCCACCGCCAAAATATTTCTGTATGATGGCCTTTGCACCCGGGTGCTCCCTTATGACATCCCCTATTACAGAATCTTTTGTAACAGTCTTGCTTGCAGTCATGGCAACCTCCCTTTCAGGGTTTTCCCTTGTTTATAGTTATAGTGTATGATACGGAAAATATTTTTTTTATGACCTGCATCATATAAATGTTACAATGATCAAAATGTTTCTCCGACTGTCAGAAAAAATATTTCTGTATGTGCTCGCGATGTCTTTTTGTCTTGCCGTATCGTCTGTTCCTTTTTCAGAAGTCAATGCCGCAGAAAGAATAATACATTTCGAAAGCCGGATTATTGTCCATGAGGATGCCTCGATGACTGTCACTGAAAACATAACGGTAAAGGCCGAGGGCAATAACATTAAAAGAGGCATCTACAGGGATTTCCCGACCAGATACACCGATAAGACAGGGTTTGTAAAAAAAGTCGGGTTTCATGTCCTTGAGGTCCTGCGAGACGGACGGAACGAACCCTTCCATTTAAAAAAACTCGATAACGGGACAAGGGTTTACATAGGGAATGAAAATATCTTTCTGACTGAAGGTGAATATACATACACACTTTCCTACAGAACTGACCGGCAGTTGGGGTTCTTCGATACCTTTGATGAGCTCTACTGGAACGTCACCGGCAACGGTTGGACCTTTGTGATCGAAAAGGCGTCGGCATCCGTAAAGCTCCCCGGAGATGCCGGCAGACACATTATTGCCACGGACGCATATACCGGCCTGCAGGGAGAAAAGAAAAAACACTTCCGTAAAGAATTCGATGATTCCTCAGGAGCTGTCTCTTTTTTTTCAACCAGACCTCTTGGCCCATCTGAAGGCCTTACCATTGCCGTTTCCTGGCCGAAAGGCTATGTCCTGGAGCCGGGGAGTGAAGAAAAGGCTTACTCTTTCTATAACGACAACAGGGGAATGCTCTGGGGAATGGCAGGGCTTTTCGCTGTCCTGGCATACTACCTCTCCGTTTGGTCAATGGTTGGCAAAGACCCCTCCCCCGGCATCATAGTCACCCGGTATGTACCACCTGTCAATATGACTCCTCCGGTTATACGGTACATAAGACGTATGGGGTACGATGCAAAATGCTTTGCCGCCGGGCTGATAAATATGGCTGCAAAGGGGCTTGTTTCCATAAAAGAAGAGGATGGAGAGTATTCATGCCAAAAGAAAGACCATCAGCCCTCCTCGCTTTCACCGGATGAAAGCATTTTATTCTCAAAGCTCTTCAGCCGAAAAAAATCTGAAATTGTCTTTGCGCAAAGGAATCATCAAAAGATCAGAGATGCCGTCAATGACCTGAGGGAGCACCTGAGACTCAAAGCAGAGAGGATATATTTCATCACGAACAAATGGTACTTCGCCGCCGGACTGTCCATTTCATCCGCTGTCATTTTCCTGAGCGGTTATACCCAGTCAAGTGACAATGAAACTATCCCTGCCTTTATTTTCATGTGCATCTGGCTCACGGGATGGACATTTGGCGTGACCATGCTCCTTTTCCAGGTGGTTCGTTCATGGCGGGGGATATTCAGGATAAACAGCGACAGGGTTTCCCGGGTTGGAGGCGCAGTCTTCCTGACCTTATTTTCACTGCCTTTTGTGGCAGGTGAGATTTTTGGTCTGTACATGTTCAGCACTGCGGTAGCTTCACTGTCCGTGCTCTTTTTTCTCGCTATCTCCGTCGCTCTTAATGTCCTCTTCTACCATCTTCTGAAGGCGCCGACAAAGGCAGGCAGAAAAATTCTTGACGAAATTGAGGGATTCAGGGTTTTCCTCTCAGCAACAGAAAAGGACCGGCTGAACTTCATGAACCCTCCTGAAAGAACGCCTGAACTGTTTGAAAAATATCTTCCTTATGCGCTCGCACTCGATGTTGAACAGAAGTGGGCCGAGCAGTTTTCAGATATCCTGGCTGCATCGACAAAAAACGGGGATCAGTATTCTCCTGCCTGGTATTCGGGCAGTCTGAGCTCCCTTGATACCGCGGGTTTTGCTTCGTCCATCGGAAGCGCACTTTCAGAATCTGTTTCATCCTCTTCTTCTGCCCCGGGGTCAAGTTCCGGAAGCGGCGGCGGTGGTTCATCCGGTGGCGGCGGTGGCGGCGGTGGCGGTGGCGGCTGGTAACTCAGCATGGTTTTTTGTTCTGAAGGCAATCGGTATTTACTTCATAATAATTTTTGCAGGCTGCTTTTTCTGGCAGTAACAATGAAAACAGTCCCGGCAGCCAGCAGAACCGCAGCAGCCAGCAGAAATGACATGCCTAATCCCAGATATGCCGCTGCAAAGCCGGACAGTATGGGCCCTGTCGTATGCCCGATATCCATAATCGAACCCAGAATCCCCATTGAAGAACCAAGACCTTCTTTTTTGCTAAGGTCTGCTATAAACGCGGATGTGGCAGATGTAACAACCGACAGGCTCAGGCCAAAGCAGACACTGATCACCAGAAGCGGGAAAAAGCTTTCAAAAACGGCTGTTGCTGCAATGCACCCGGCTCCAGCCAGGATTCCGGCAAATATTTGCGGTACCCTTCCATGCCGGTCAGATACCCTTCCCATGACCGGTCTGGTAAAGGCGAGAACCACAATCTGGGAGGAAAGGAATATCCCTATTTCATAGGCGCTCAGTCCTGCCTGAAGCGCATACAGGGGAAGGAAGGTCTCAAACGTCCCATAGGCAAAAAGGATCGAAGCCTCTGCCATTGCCGTAACAAGTATGCCTTTGTTTGATACCGCATCCCTGAACAGGGAAAATGTTTTTGACCACTTCTGACTTGATGAATGTGCCTCATGGTCTGCAGGAAGTCTCAGCACAAGGATGAAGGCAAGTATCCCGGTCAACCCGCATAAGAGATACACGCTCTGAAACCCTGCCATCGGATTTGCTGCAAAGTAGCCGATAAGCACCCCGCCGGTAACCGGGGCAAGAAACCTTCCTACCAGGGTTGCGCTCGAAAACCAGCCGATCTTCTCGCCCCGTTCTTTCCTGAAAAATTCCGCGACGAGCGCCAGCCCAACAGGGATAAAGATGGCAGTAGCCAGTCCATGATAGAACCTGATCAGCGCAAGCTGCCAGAGGCTGGCAACGCCCAAATAAAGAAATGGGGCGGTTGCAAAGACAAAAGACGAGAAAAGGAGCATCCTCTTCCTGCCGAACCGGTCTGAAAACATCCCTGCCGGAATACTCGCCAGGATGCCTGTCAAGGAAGAAACCGCTGAAACCAATCCCACAACAGAAGGGTCTGCACCGAGGTGCGATGCAAAGATCGGCAGCACCGGGCTTTTCGATGCGGAAGAACTGAAGATTGCAAAAAGCCCTGCGGTGCAGAGCAGGATGAAGGGACTGTTTTTCATCTTCAGAAGTCGATGCGGCGAATGCTTCCCTTGGCCTCTATTGTCAATGCATCAAAATAGGTCACCGAATCTGCTTTTGTCCATAGCCCTATAAATCCGAATATGGGTTTATCGGCAGCATATTCCAGAGCCAGCTGGCCGTCCAGATATCCTTCCATGATTCTTCCTTTGATATCCACCGCAAGCTCATACCACCTGCCGGATTCTATTTCCCTGCTTATTCTTGCCCTCTCAATGCGCCTGCCGTTGATATATTCAAAAAGTATGATATTGTCTTCCAATGCATTGATCCTGAAGACAAAATAATTTCCCGCATTTTCCAGTCCGAAAGCAATCCCCCCGGCCCTGTCTATGTTGCCGCTCGAGGCCTTCACTTTAACGCTGATCCTGCTGTCCCCGGTCTGGCTCTCTTTTGCGATTGCAAGGGGAAAATAATAATATGCCTCGATATTGTCAAGAAAATCCTGCAGAGCGGTTCCAACAAACTTTCCTGCAAACCCCGCAATACCGGACGAGATGCGGTAGCCTGATTTTGACCCGATCTGCACGCAATAGACACGACCGTTCTCTGCTAATCGCTTCCAGTAGCCTCCGTGAACATAAAGATGTTCCGGCTGGTCATCTCGCCTCCGGGACAGGAAATCGTACTCGCCCTTAAGGAACGCATCGGCAAACCGCTCAACATCATCCTGGTTCGATAATGCCACATCCATCAGCCTTGAAGAACCAAGGAGCCTCCCGAGAAGGTCAAGTTTCTGTTCCATTGATTTCCTGTCAAACCTGCCTGCTGTTGCTTCCAGAAGATCTCCTTTCAATGACACCTGAAAGTCAATTTTAGCGAGTACGCTTCCGAGGAAGGATATACGGAGAGACCTGCCATAGTAATTCCCTGCACCGCCGGAAAACTGCAGGGAAATATAATTCTGGTCAACATGCTCTGTGCAGAGGGCGTCTATGGTTGCAAAATGATAACCGAATTTTGCACCGAGGTTCATATACTCTCCGGAAATGATCGCATAACTCGTCCCGCCGAGCAGGACAGAGGATTCGGATACCGCGCTGGAAGCAAAAAGACTGACGATCTTTTTCAAATCGACTCCAATCCCGCCTTCCCAGCTGATTCCCGGATGTGAAAACCCTTTGAATAGAGCTTTCATCGGAATAGACTCGATATGGTCGTGGGTTATTTCGTGACAGGTAGTAAGACCGGCCCTGAGTCCGCCGCCGAGATCTATCAGCCGCAGATCAAGGGGGATATTCGAGGTGAGCTTCACGGACCTGACTTCTTCGGTCTCATCAGTCAGTCCGAACATGGCCTTCATCGACATCTCATGAGTGAACCGAATGACATCATGAAATGTCCTGCACCCCTCCGGGGAAAAATCCGGCTTCTCAGGATCGGTAAGGTTCAGCGGTGATACCCCTGCAATAATATTCCTCATCCTGCGGTGGACAGGGCTGTCGAAAAGAAGGTTTTTTGCAGGCCTCATCTCTTTTGCCAGTTCTTCAATAATACCCGCATACACCGTTGCATTCCCTGCTGACAGGGTTACCATATCCCCGTCGTGCAGCACATCCGTAGCATTTCCGGCATTTACAACTGCAGGTACGCCGAATTCACGGGCAACAGATGCAAGGTGGCTGGTAATGCTCCCGACATCGCTGATAATCGCGTTAATTCTCCCCATGACCTCAGCATATGCCGGGGAGGCGGTCTTCACCACGAGCACTGCATGGTCAGGGATGTCTTTCATATCTCTCCCCTCTTTGAAAACATGGACCCTCCCAACGGCAGTACCTGATGATGCTGTCTCTCCTGACGACAGGAGCACCGGACTTTCAGGAGATTTCATGGACATGTATTCACTCACTGGTCGGCTAATACGAAGCGGGCGTGCCTGGAGTATAAAGATATTGTTATCGCCGTCAATGGTCCATTCTATGTCTTGAGGGACACCGAAAAAATCCTCGATAGCCTTTCCGTATCCGGCAAGCTTCAAAACGATATCGTCTCCGATTGACGGTATCCCCCTTTCACGTTCCGGCACTTCTTCATGGGTTATTCCGCCTGACCGCAGGGTTAAAAGCCTGTGTTCCTTGACTGCAATATCTCTCAGGAGAATCGTACCCTCCCTGCTCCCGACAACAAAAGAATCAGGCGACGAGCTGCCGTCAACAAGCTGTTCCCCGATGCCCCATATCGACGTTATCCGCACGCAATCTGCATTGTCAGGGAGAGACTGCCCGGTATAGATAACCCCGCTTGATTTTGAGTCCACCATGACAATGCCCATAACGCACATCGGGGTATCTCTGTCATCAAGCCCGATAAGTGTCCTGTAAGATATGGCCCTGGCCGAATACTTTGATGCAAGAACAGACTTATAGGCTTCGATAATATTTTCCTTTGTCACATTAAGAACTGTCGAGTATTGTCCTGCAAATGAAGCTTCTGTATCCTCTCCTATCGCGCTGCTTCTTAATGCCAGCCGTATGCCCTTATGGTGTCTCTTTTCAATCAGGTCATACGCACTCATTATTGCGTCGCTGACATCAGCGGGCACCTCGGCATCAAGGATCATTCTCTGCAGTCTCCGGCTTGTTTCATCGCTGTCGGCCGTCTTGGAAGACAGTCTGGAAAGCTCATGCTCTGCACGATGATACAGTCTGTTTTCCTGCATGAACCGGTCAAATGCATGTGAAGTAACGGCAAAACCATCAGGCACTGGCAGCCCGAGCATTTTTTTCAATACAGCAAGATTGTATGCCTTTGCACCGGTAGCAAACATGGTTTCTTGCGCCAGGTCTTCAAATGGCAAAACGGTCTTCTGTGCAGAAGGCACCTCATGTGAAGGGGCAAGAGAGCGTTCAATGTCTCTGTCGATGCGATGGCAAATCTCAAACAGCAAAGGGTATCTGTCTTTGGAAATCGCATTGAAGACTGCAACAGCGCCGAGCACGAATTCAAACAGTTCTTCATACTTCCTCTTTGCCGCAAAAAGACTGAAAGGCCTTCCGCTGAAATACATCATTTCAAGTTCAGCCATTGACCGCAGCGCATTCTGGTTGTGACGGAGAAACGTCCTGAAAAGCCGGTACTTCTGAACATGCGAGCCATGGAGATTGATCAGAGGCACACAAAAATTCTTTTTTGAAAAAAGATTCCGAATGCTTTTCATTTCCTTTTCCCCCCGAAGTGCCGGAACACCATTTTTTTCATGCCCCTATGGCATGGGGCACAAACACGGGACGTTTTCACTGATCAGGTAAAATGTAGTTTACCACGCAGACGTTATACTTTCGACATCAATTGCTGTATTTCCTCGTGATACCCGATATACCTTTTCAGGGTCTTTTCATTTTTCCCGTACTTTTGATACTGCG
>JBBIUL010000014.1:0-17057 GCA_037440265.1 Nitrospira sp.
CCAGCCAAAACATCAGCGAAATAGGTCAAAAAAAAAACGGAAAACGTAAAGAAATCCTTTCAGGTTGAATCTACAATGAGACTAAGGGGAGGCAATCACTGAACTGTAGCAGTACTGTGCACTGACAGGTACGGTTTCGCCGTCATTCCACGAGAGAGCAAGGGGAAGAGCTTTGTGGGACAGCAATCTGTTTCTGCAGAAACTGCGATTAAGTCCAATAAACTCGGGGAGTCGATGGGGTTGCCGATCGATATCTTTTTCTGACCCCGGATACTGTTTTGATCCAGGTGACAAGAAGGGGGTGATAGATGATCAAAGATGAAAGACAGAATCTATTTTGATTAGGGATAAGACAAAAAAGCGAAAAAATATCATCCGTGTATCATTCACAAAAAAGAGCAGGTGCAGTAGACAGTAAGGCAAAGAGTCTTATGACAATAAATGCGATTCATGAAAAATATCGCAAAAACGCTAGAAGGAGGTTGACATGCCAAAGCGACAGGTTATCGTAGAATTGCAGTACAACAAGGACTTGGCTGAAGTTGCTTTTGCAGCTATTCCGGCAGCAGAAAAGGAATTGGATATAGGTACAGTACCTAAGATTGCTGGTGTGAGTTTCGACAAATCCTTTGCACCGACAAATTTGCCTGGAATGGCAGCAAGAACTGCTATGGATGTCCCCTATGTATCAGGAGAAAAGTTCGATTTGGAACTTGATCCGGAAAAGTCGACCTATATCGTACGGGCAGAGGCTGATGAGAAAAAGATCGAAGAATTGTCTGGCAACAAGTCTGTTGTCGGTATTTATGCAGATGTAGAGATCCAGCCAACCATTATTTGTCCTGGAAGTCCGCCGATGGGAACGGATGCTGATGTTGAGCGTCTCTTGTGTGTACCGCAGATGCATCGGATTCGCATGGACGGCACAGGGGTCCTGATGGCGATTGTAGATACGGGAATCAATCTCGCATACCTGGCAGCGCGCGGCAAAACACTCACCCTTGATGCAGCAAGGAGCTGGGTTCCGAGAGCCGGGCTGGTACCGGGCAGTGCACCGGTAGGCCATGGCACCATGTGTGCATTTGATGCGGCAATTGCTGCCCCAAGGGCAACCTTTCTGGATATTCAATTGCTGCGTTCAACTGCAGGTGGACCTACTCCGATGTCAGGTGTTCTTTCTGATGCTGTTCGGGCGTATAGTCATTTGTGCAACGTAATGGTTGCTCCAAGACGCCCCGGTGAGAACAGATCAATGGTAGTAAACAACAGTTGGGGCATGTTCCATCCCTCATGGGATTTCCCTGTAGGACACCCCGGCAATTACTCAGACAATCCGAACCATCCGTTCAACCGGATCGTCGGTGCACTTGAGCGCGTGGGTGCAGACATACTTTTCGCAGCAGGAAATTGCGGCGCTAATTGCCCTGACGGGCGCTGCGGAGGTGTTACTGCCAATGCTATTTATGGTGCCAACGGACATCCTTCGGTGTTGACTGTTGCAGGTGTTGATGTCAGCAAGACCCGTGTAGGATATTCTACCCAGGGGCCCGGCCGACTGTCACGCAACAAACCAGACCTTTGTGGGTATACCCATTTCCAAGGGTCAGGGGTGTATTCAGCAGACGGAGGCACTTCGGCCGCCACGCCGGTTGTAGCCGGTGTAGTAGCCGCTGTACGTACTAAGCGTCCATATGCACCAGGCAATCCAGCCGCTTCACCTGCTACGATCCGTTCGCTTATGCGTTCAACTGCAGAAGACCTTGGGGCAGCCGGGTTTGATTTCGATCATGGTTTTGGAGTTGTAGGAGGCTGTGCGCTCTACAGACGCTTCAGAATTATAGGACCCATTGATATTTGCAGGAGATACCCTTGGCTATGCAGGCCGCGACCAGTCCCGATAGATATATGCAAGCGTTTCCCTCAGATTTGTCGTGGAATCCCCCCACTGCCTGTTCCTCCAGGTCCCGGCCCTCGACCAATCCCGGAACCGATAGGTTCGACTGCTGAAATCGCGGAAGAATGGGATATGAGTGCGCTCCAGGATATTGATCTCGGAGAGCTGTTGCAAACGGTATGGCAAGCAGGTTATTATGATGCACAGCACCAGACTCCCGGAAATGCAAGTGATAAACCATCAGGTTCAGGGTGTTGCAGCGGCGAGAATAAATAGTGACATTGTGTCGTCCAGGGTTTTCACTCCTTGGACGACACACAGCTTTTTATGTAACTGGTTGATCAGTGCTGATCTGTCTATGAACATCATCTCTTTTAGCTGATAAGAACGATTTTCTAGTTGGTGAACGGAGAAATCATGGAGACTGTGATGTTGCAATTCAAGCACCAAGGCTCTGCCCCTTCAGTTGAAGAGGTGTGTCATCTGTTTGATATTAAAACCGATGAGATTGATATGCAGTTCGGTGTCATAGCGACTGATCCGACTGAGGAGCTGTACACAGTGCTTGTAGACGTAAAAGCGAAAGAACGTATTCAAACAGTGCTTGACTCCCGTCAGAAGGACCCTGCAGAAGGCATATTTGTCAACCCTAGAATTGAACCTTTTGATACCCCTGAACATTCATAATCTCATGTAGTCTTATGGCTCAATGGGAATCATTCCCTCATCTGCATCGACAGTCTGTCATTATTTGCCTTCAGAAATCAGGAAACAAAGCTTTGGCAAACGTTTTTTGTCTGTCAGCGACCGAATATTATTTTTACGTGATAAGGTTGGGACACCCGCAAAAGCTACGTATGGAATAAAAGTCTAGTATTGTTTGCGTAATAAATATGTATTAGCAGGATACATCAATAAAAAAACGTAATATGTTAAGAAAGCAACCAGCAATAGTGATACACTTCAATCAAATCGAGGTCTTATGGGGCTGGCCTTTGATGTTGGGGGCAACTAATCAGGGTAAATGAGCAAAAGGAGGCATGCAATGGCAATCAAGAAAAAACAAAATGACAATCCAAAGAGAACCGGCAGGTTCCTGATCACCGGCAGGATCCAGCGCGAGCAACAGGAGTGTCAACCCGGGGAACTGAATCTGGCTGCTTATATTTTTGATAAAGCCGGGTCATTGCTGGGAAGTGCTGACCTGGACGAAAAGGGCAACTATAACGTTGCTGTGAGGCTGACAAAGCCTGCAGATGTGGAACTTATTGTAGGTCCTGCAGATATGCCGCAGCAGATACGGTCCTCAAGCGCCTTTCGCAAGACATTTTCCGCCAATGAATGGAAGGCTGAAGGAACACAGTTCCGTTTGAAATATGATACGCTGCTGCCGCTGGACGTCTGGCGCCCATGGTGGCCGATGAGGATCTGTATCTCCGGCCACGTGCGAAAGATCAGCCGTCACGACGGCATTACGGACATTTGCCCTGTTCCTTTTGTAAAGGTCGAGATATTTGATGTAGACCGTGAGAACTGCTTATGGCCGCCGCTGCGAAAGTGGTGGGAACTGCTCCTTGACAGGCCTGTATTTCGCATTCCGGAGCTGCTCAGGGAACCGCCTTTTCCTCCGAAACCCTTTCCCGGTCCTGATCCGGTGCCTGACCTGAAACCTGGTGTATTCTCTGATCTGCACGCTGACCTTGGTGAATCGTTCTCAAAGCGTCCCGGTCTTTCCCCCGGGGCCATGCTTATGCACAGCACATCCAGCATGTTCAGCAGGCATGAAGGGGAAGTTGTGCCGAACCTCCAGTCTGACATGCCAGCATTGATATCGGCACCGTCCGCTTTTAAACGCGTTGGTGAAGCACGCCTGATGGACAGCAGCATCGCATCCCGTCTGGACAAACTGACACTTACATCAAAAATTGCGCCGTGGATTATCTTCCGGCACTGCTTTTACAGCACTGCAGAGGTTTGTGAGACTTCGACTGACTGCAATGGCTATTTCAGGTGCTGCTTCAATTGGTGGCCGTTTCATTTGCGTCGCGGCCGTCTGCGCTTTGATTCCCGCCCGGACATTATCATCAAGGTGACACAGGTCATAAACGGCGTTCCGACGGTGATCTACCTCGATCCCTACACCAGCACCAGGTGGAACGTTACCAACGCCCATATTGACCTGTTTCTCGATAATGAAGAGGTGATCTGCGGTAATGGCAACTGTTATGAACCGCCTTCTGGGTCTCCGGTCTTCTTTACGCGCATCGGCGACGATGAGGTCTACAAGATCAGCCAGACGACCGGGTTGTATAACGAAGCCCCTCTCTCCAATGTAGCCTATGGCAGTACGTTGCTCGTTTATTCCCAGTTTGGAGACGCCCTTACCACCGGCGCACCAATGCGTTATTACCGGCTTTCCTACGCAAGGCACGGCAGCAGCGATTTCAAGTTTATCGATGTTGATCTCGATGATACGAGAGTCGACAAGGTTTCCCTGTTAAGCCAAAGCCACAAGCTCGGGCCGCACACGATTAATGGAGTTCCGAGCCTCTATGAAGTGCGCAACTTCAGCGACTACTACTGGTACAATCCTGACTGGGTTGGTAGCTGGCATAGCTGGCTGGCTGAAGAGGACACCGACAAATACCTATTGCGCCTTGAAGTGTTCGACCAGAACGGCGTCAAGCTTACCTCAGCCATGGGAGTGGATTACCGCGACGGGACTGTTGCTCCGCCAGCTGTGCTGCCGCCTATGCTCGACCGTTGCGACCTGTTGATTACCCTGGACAACAAGCGACCGGTCGTTGATCTCACTATTCCGGCAGTGCTGAACGAATGCGGTGTAATTCCCTGGAGTTCTGTTCCGCCGCTTGACTTTCAGGTACACGTATCCCAGGAGAATAACCGGATTCGCTCATGGGGTCTGTACTATACCAAAGGGGTAACCCCTGCTGTCCGTTACCTGGCAGGTCCTTTCTACTTTAATGCCGGTACGCCTGGTCCGATTACACCGACCGTATCAGGCGCTGTTATGCTTACTGGTCTGACAAGTACCTGCGCTTTTGCGCTTAAACTCTGGTCTACAGCGCATGTCCGCAATGGACGCCATTTCATTTTCTACCGTGAACAGATCAAGGCAATCGCTATTGAGAAATGTCCGCCTTGCCCACCCTGCCCTTAATCAAAAAAATCAGGCGCGATGCGTTTGCTGTGCACTGCGCCTGATTTTTTGCAGCAAATGACCTGAAATTCTTAAACCCGTCATCTGAATACGAATGTGGAAAAACGATAGTCTCAATACATTGTAAAGATGATCTCAATGACTATAACAGGGAACTATTTTGGGCCGGCAGATTATGCTTGATACATACAAATGTTATAAGCAGAATATGCCAAGAAAAAAACGGAATAGGTCAAGAAACCGATCATCAATAGTGTTACACTTCAATTGAACCGAGGTCATGGGGATGACCTCCGATGGCCTGTGAGGTTCGGGGGTGACCTTGGTAAACTGCCCTTCTCATCAAAAAAAACTATCAGATCGATTGTTGTCAGAATGGTTTTTACGTAACTGCGATTTACGTAAATGGAAGGGAATTGTTAGTAGCGGGAATAAAAAAGAAAGGTGCGGGCTGATACTCGAGTATTTAAGACCGGGGTATCCGGACAGCAGACATAATGATATACCGAAATATTGAAGCGGTAAAAAAAGCAGCAGATTCTTTGAGGAAACAACCGCATATTGCTTCAGACGAAGGACTTGCGGTTTTGCAAGAAGCAGCAGTAGGCAGGCCGGCGATGATGTATACACCGGAAAACGAACCCTGCTCGTGGATCGTCCCTTTTTTGAAACAAAACCGGGCCTGCGGTTTTGCAACTGTGGATTTGTCAGGGGCTGTATGCAGAGCAGGAGTTTTTGGCCGGGATTCTGAAAATGGAAATGGCTGGATCGATGCTGATTTTTTTCAAAGACCTCCAGCGAAGATCATCGAAGAGATAAACGACCGATACCCTGAAGCCAGAATGAAGACGCCATTTTTTTCCTATGATGAAACACCTGACGATTGGGCCTGGCGGATCGAAATGTTCCATATTGTGCAATCGGTTGTTTTTATTGTTCCGGGCGGCTGGTATGAGCGACTGTTCCATGGGAGAAAGGGTAAAGCCAGGAGATAACTGGAACTGTGATGGATCATATATTGGTATCCCATCACACCCGAGAGGGCTGATTCCTTTCGGATAGTTGCGGTTTTTTTACGGGAAAGATGATTATGTTCTTCCGGATCTCGGTACAGATGTTCTCAGGGAACGCAGATGAAAAGATTGCGTAAACAGATGATCATCTGTCGGCCCCATGAAAATACTCGGTAATATGAAAGGGGGCTTATATGGCTCAATTTAAGGTTGAAAAAGTAGCGCAGGACCTCGCGGCCAAAGGCGTTGATCAGGCAACTGTAGCGGAAGTTAAAAGAACAATAATCGAAAACATGAAGCCAGAGACAATTGACAAGGCTGTGCTCTTCCTCGGTTGGGCAACAGTAGCTTTGGCTGTTGGAAGTATTATCTTGGCTGGACTAAACAAAACAGTTCCCGAGGCGCTCTGGAGCGCTCTAGGAGCGGGTATTGGGGGATTGGCAGGTATTTTTATGGGCAAGCAGTAGCCCATGTTTTTTCGGTTGAGACATACCTCGTAGGTGCAGACATTTCTATAGATCATATCTACGCGGGGTTTTTAATGATAAAAGCTGTTGAATATTGTGGGTATTGTACTGAGGGGCCAACAAGTCACTGGTGCGGACGCGAATATCCGCACTGCACAGTTTGCCGATAAGGGACATACCTCTCACATCCTGATGTATTTTGTTTCCCGGGAAAGGAGGTGTTGGCTGTTTAATTAAGTTTTGCAGCCTGACTGCCGTCAGGCAGGTACGAGAATTTTCTTCTGTGCAAGGGTATCTTTGTGATGAACTATGAAGGAGGGGGAATATGTCAAAACGAATATTGACGGCGGCACTATTGCTTACTGCACTCTCACTGTCAGCCTGTTGCAAGCCGGCGCTGGTAGGGTCCTTGCCGGTTCAGCTTCATCCTCAGGAAACAGGAATGTGGTGCTGGGCTGCCAGCGGACAGATGATTATGGATTATTTGGGGCGTGATGTATCGCAGTGCACTCAGGCTAATCTGCGTTTCAATCGGTCTGATTGCCCGTGCACGCAGTGCACCAGCCCGGTATCGAATCCTCCCTGTGTATGGGGAGGCTGGCCGGAATTTGACAAGTACAACTTTACGTTCAAACGGACTACGAATGCTGCACTTACCTGGGAACAGGTACGGGAGCAGATATCGAACCAGCCAAACTGCAAAAGAAGGCCTTTTGCATTTACCTGGCACTGGCCGGGCGGAGGCGGACATATGATGGTTGCCAAGGGGTACCTGACACTTGAGGGAGCCAACTATGTGGTAATGCTGGATCCCTGGGCCCCGTGCAGGGGTGATGAAAGGATTATCACCTATGACTATTATGTGGAAAGTCCTGGGCATCACACACACTGGGATGATTTCTATGACATAACCTATACCGGAGGTATGTAAGATGCGTATTGTAATAGTAATACTCGCTGTTTTCTTGGTGCTTATGGCCAATGTTCATGCCCAGGAATACCGCCTCCCGTTGAAAGAGATTCAGGCTGCTGCCTCTGAAGGACTTGTGAGCTTCAGCAAGGTGGCATCAAAGGAGGAAAATTACAGAGCGCTGGGTTTTGAATCTCCGAATGAACTGGGCAAGATGACCCTTGGAGAGCCTCTTCAGATGTTCATGATCCCGCTTGATGAACTGAAGAAATACAGATCAGGGCAGGATGTGTTTGGAATGCTGAGGGGAGGAAATCATGTGCTCTACCCGGTCCTGGTTGACAACCATATCAGGTCATCGATAACTGTAGCCGAAAAAGAAAAGAAATGGAAGGCAGTATCATTCGGAAGCCCCATGATGGTGAAGATGCTCGATAAAACCAGAACGCAGAGCATCGAGACCACGAAGCTGCCCTCAATATCCTATTTTGTGGTCGAGGTGCCTTCGCTGAACCTTTTTTTTATCGCACACAGAGAAGGGGTGGAAATGTTCTTTACCCCGGTTATGGATGATCCACAGTACGGGTTTCGGGCAGGTGCAACCATACCTGCGGGCAAGGCCCTCACAGCGATTGTCCCGGCTGCGGTAGAACACGACGGGTTGCCGAGGTAATGTTTTCAGGAAAAGGCGCTCATTGAGCAGAACAGAGGCTGAGCTCGTGGGCGCCGCCTGTTTTGTTTACGACCATCGTACTTGCAAAACAGTTCCCTGTATGGTTTGTGTCTGTTCATACGTACATACTGCCTGTTTTTTAGAACGTCTGCATATACTGCTGATCTGATTTTTTCAAGGGGGGATATATGAAACTGAATCTTGGTCTGACATTCTATGGAGGCGTTTCTCTTGCGGTGTATGAGGCCGGTGTGGCCGAAGAATTTCTGCGGTTTATCGAGTTTTGCGGAAGCGGATGGAGAAAGGAGTTCAAAGGCAAAAAACCCGATGTTCAGATAAAGGTAATTTCAGGTACTTCAGCCGGCGGTTTGGCAGCCATTCTCATGGCTGCCGCGCTTGTGAATGCGAAAGACCCTTCCCGGCATATCACTGAAATGCGGAGGATTTGGTTCAATGTTGCAGACCTCTCAAGGATCCAGTATAAGCGCGGCGACAATATACGCTCGTTGCTCAATAACAACATCCTTGAAGAAGAAGTAGAAAAGTTCCTGAAGATCAGTGAAGGAAATGATGGAAGCTGCGATAAACTGAATATCCTTGTCACAGGGACAAATATGCAGGGGTACTTCGATGCCATACCGGTCGAACATGACTTTACTGACAATGATGCATCTGCAGAGAGAGTATTTCCTACCACAAGACATACCGAAGTGTTTTCCTTTACAGGAGCTGATTTCAGAAATGCAGTATCAGAGCAGGGCGGCGATGTACGAAGGCGGATCTCAAAAGCGGCCAGGATAACATCCTCTTTTCCCGCTGCATTCCCGCCTCAGTTTGTGCAGAGCCCCAGCTTTTCAGACAAGACGGTTACATGGTATGAAAAAAACGGCAAAGACAACGGACATCCGGTACACTTCTGGTATTTTGACGGCGGTGTCCTTGACAACAAACCGCTCGGGCATGCCATAGACCATATGCAGACAAGTATGGAGGAAGGGGACTGGTGGTATTTTTTTATCGAGCCCAAACCGCAGGATTATGAAAAAAAACATCAGGCATGGGGAACAGACAGACAGTCCCCGCCTGACCCTTCAGCAGCGGTCCTCTCTGTTTTTGAGGCCCGCGGAGCAGAAACAATATATTATGATCTCAGGCGTATCCAGAAGATAAACCATCAGGTCATGCAGATCAACAGCCTCGTCCCGAGAATCTGCACCCTCCTTTCCAGTGCATCAGTACTGACGAATGAAGTTCTGAAATCATGTGAGGACAGCCTGAGAACGGCCCGTCTGCACCGGTTTCTGCCGGATTATCTGAAGTGCATCACCATGATCAGATACGCATTTGCAAGGAAAGGGAAGCTCGATGAAGAAAAACTTCTGGAGATAGAAAAAAAAGGCAAATTCATTCTGCATGCCCTGCATCCCCTTGAGCTTCCGGTGATTATTGCAGAGGTTGCACGGACCGAAATGTTCATAAAAGACCTCCCCGATGAACTGAGGGGGAAGATGAAGAACGATCATAAACTGATTGATTCTCTGCAGGGATATGAATCTGCTGCTGATGAAGTCAGAGAGGCACAGCTGTTGTTCAGGCAGGTTGCTTTCTGGGTCGAGCTTGAGTATCAGCAGGAACAGATGCTCGGTGAAGACACATGGAAATGTTTTGTGGAGGCAATGGACGGACTTGTTGCTTCTCTGGAAAATCTTGGGAAAACATATGCCTTAATTGAATGGAGGATCAGGGAGCTCTGCAATGACGACAGTCTTTTTGCCATGCTGAAAAGCTTTGCCCTTCTCAATGAGGCGGTGCATGCAGCTGCCGGTGTAGAGACGCGGCAGCCGATCACTGTCGTAAAGATTTACCACAACGCAAAAAAATACGGCGGACTTGCCGGTTCGCAGCTGGCAAATTTTTCAGGGTTTTTAGACAGGAAATGGCGCAGGCATGACTACCTTATGGGCATAAAAGACACCAGGGAAATGCTTGCCGGAAGAATGAATCGTGTGGTATCAGACGATCTTTTCTGGAAGGACTATGATTTATGGCGAGGACAGAAAGATGCTGAGCTGAACAGTCAGGACAAGGGAGCGGTCTTCAGTCTTTCCGACAGTGACGTATTGAATCCTGAACAGATGAGACTTGACAGCCTTCCTGCAGAAATGGTTGTCTCTCAGGTAAACAGCGTATTGAAGACAGCAGGGGCTTTGATAAACAAGTATCAGGACAGGACTTTCTTTTACCTGCTGAAAAAGGGAAGGGTCAACTGGCTGCTGCCTCCTGTCCGGTTCATGTTGTGGATACTGCGCCAGGCTGCAGCTCAGCCCGGCAGCAGTGAGGGGGCAGGACAGGCTGTGCCCGGAACATTCAGGCTATTTGTCAGCAGGTGCAGGAATTCATTTGGGTTTATGCTGCTGGGCATCGTAACAGGTCTCCTGCTTTCATTTTTCCTCCCTGATTTTATAGGTGACTTCGCACGGAGACTGTGGGCATGGATCGCAGCAGTGTTTCGCTAAACCGGGGAACGAGCAGTTATTGCCCGCTGATTCTTGACTGATTTTTGAATGCCCTGCCGAGTTCCTCGTTTGTGATCTCACCGTTGCAGGTATTTAATGCGGTTCTGATGACCTTGCTTTCCTTGATCGCATTGTCAATGCCCATGGTTGTGATGGTTCTGATGTAGGGCAGGGTAGCATTGGTCAAAGCGAGCGTCGAAGTCCTCGGGTATGCCCCGGGCATGTTTGCAACAGCATAGTGGATTATTCCTTCGACCGTATAGACCGGATTGTCATGTGTTGTAGGACGCGAAGTTTCAGCACATCCGCCCTGGTCAACCGACACATCTACAATTACCGATCCTTTTTTCATGGTGCGGAGCATGACTTCGGTGATCAGCAGCGGGGTTTTTCCGCCTGGTACCAGCACTGCGCCGATGACAATGTCTGCATCCTTAACCTCTTTCATAATATTGTTAGGGGTAAGTGCAGCCGTACTGATCCGGCCTGAGAACATTTCATCTATTCTTTTAAGCCTGTCCGCACCCCTGTTCATGACGATAACATCCATGCCAATCCCTCTTGAGACAATGGCAGCGTTGGTGCCGACCACCCCGGCGCCGAGAATTACTATCCTGGCAGGATCGACACGTGTTGCGCCGGTCGGAAGGATGCCGCTTCCGCCGTAGACCTTCTGGAGGTAATGCGCACCGGCAAGCGGGGCCATTCTTCCGGCGATCTCACTCATCGGCGCCAGCAGGGGAAGACCCTCATTTTCGCGGAGTGTCTCATATGCAAACGCGGTTATTTTATTTTGAAGCAGCATTTCGGTAAGCGCGCGGTTCGGTGCGAGGTGAAGATAGGTGAAGACCGCCTGGCCTTCCCTGAAAAGTGCATACTCCTCGGGCAGGGGTTCTTTGACCTTTATAATGATGTCAGCTTTATTATAAAGAGTAATGCGGTCAACGATATCGGCATCCGCGTTCAGATATTCTTCATCGGAATATCCGCTGCCAAGTCCTGCTCCGTTCTCGACCAGTACCGTATGTCCGTTTCTCCGGAGTTCTGCGGCCGCTGAGGGGGTCATCCCGACACGGTATTCCTCTTTTTTTATTTCCCTTGGTACTCCAATGATCATATCCCCGGCCCCCTTTGTTTCGATCTTGCAAGCACTGTTCAATTTTTTACATCATAGCACATCCGGAGACATCATGTTTTCGTGTTTTGATCTTTTTAGCAGCGTTTTGTTGATGGTATAATGCAGATCATGGGCATCAGGCTAATCATCTTTGATCTTGACGGGACACTGGCTGATACGAGTATTGATATCACCAACGCGTTGAATTATGCGATTGAACCGTACAACCTGAAGAAAATGTCCGTTGAAAAAACGATCAGCATGGTGGGAGGAGGGCTCACCCGTTTAGTTGAAAAACTGCTCGGAACGGACATGGCGCCATTGAAGCCGGAAGTGCTCAGTCGCTTCCTGGAATACTACAGTGAGCATCTCACCGTGTTTACCCGGCCGTATCCGGGTGTGTTCGAGACGCTTCAGGAACTCGGGGATTATAAAAAGGCGGTTGTCTCGAATAAGAGAGAGAACCTTTCCAGGAGACTGCTGGAGGATCTTGAGCTTTCACGTTTTTTTGATGTGATCCTGGGGAGCGACAGCGTGGACGAGAAAAAGCCGTCTCCGAAACCGATCCTGCATGTGCTTGACAACCTCGCCGTACGAAAAACCGACGCTGTAATCGTTGGCGACAGCAATTACGACATCGAGGCGGGCAGGGCAGCAGGCATCATTACCGTAGCCGCTGCCTATGGGTTCAGGGAAAAGAGCTTCCTTGCAGATGCGGATTATATGATCGATTCTTTCGGGGAAATAAAAAGCATCCTTGAAGAGATCGGCAAAAGGACGGATGAACACTGAAGAAGTCACCCTTGACGGGATACGGGACCTGAAATTATATCAAAACAAAAATGGATACCGTTTTTCCGTAGACCCGCTCCTGCTCTATTCTTTTGTAAATGTCAAATATGCCAGAGATATCGCAGATCTGGGGGCAGGATCCGGCATTATCGGGCTCCTGCTTGCAAAGGCATACCCCGGCTCACGGGTGATGCTGGTGGAGTTGCAGGAATCCATCTGCCGGCTTGCGGAGAAGAACATCATAGTGAACGGGTTTGAACAGACGGTCAAGGCGGTGCTTGCCGATATAAAGGACATAAGAAAGAACCTTGATCCGGCTTCCTGCGACCTTGTTGTTTCGAACCCTCCTTTCAGAAAACCTGCTGCCGGACGAATCAGTGTTGCCGAAGAGAGGGCGGTAGCCCGGCATGAAATAAAGCTCAGACTGTCAGACCTTGCTGAAGCTGCGTCGCACCTGCTCAAGGCAAAGGGGAGATTCTTTATGATTTACCATCCCGAGAGGCTCCTTGAACTGGTCGATACCCTGCGAAAGAACCGGCTTGAACCAAAACGGATGAGGTTTGTCCATAATAATGCTGATGCTGAATCCAAGATAGTCCTTGTTGAAGCGGCAAAGGACGGCCGGGCCGGCATCAAGATAGAAAAACCCCTGTTGATTTACAGAAGAGACGGCTCTTATTCGGATGAGGTGAGATTAATGTATGATCCCGGCTGGCTGAAGCAGGCTGAGGCATGAGAGAAATCATAAACACGCCGGGGAGACATACTGTTTGTGTTTGTGTAATATATTGAAAAATCGGAGAATGATCCTGCAGGAACAGCTGAATTCTTACTTATAAACAGAAATATAGTTTGACTTATTAATTGATTTATATATTTTATAGCACTATACTATGGTCATTCTGTATAATAGAAAAAATTTTTAAAAGGAGGAGATGTTATGAAGTTTTTGAGGGTGTTAGGGGTTTTTATTCTTACACTTGCAGTGCCGGCTCTTGTTTACGCTGCAGGTGCGCACGACGGGTTGAACTGCGTAGGCTGTCATGGTATTCACAATGCAAAGGGTGATATCATCTTTGCTGTTGAACCGAACAAGAAAGCAGTCAATCCAAAGACGAACCAGCCGTTTACCGGCATCACCGCGCTCTGCCTCGGCTGCCATGAGACCATTGACAGGGGCGGCATGGGCATTGCCGCAGTTTCTGCAAAGCACAGCCATCCGTACGGCGTAAAGGCAAATCCGAAGGTCGCTGCTGTGCCTGATGTATTTCTCAGGAACGGCAACCTCGACTGCGTAGGCTGTCATGATCCGCATCCTTCCAACCCGAACTACAAGTATCTCAGGGTTGACACCGCAAAGGGTGCAAAGATGGGTGATTTCTGCGCTATGTGCCATGCTTCAAAGGCAAGTGCAGGGGCAGTAAAGAGCATGAAGATTTTTGACAGCATGGATGAACGGAAGGCATCTCCTGCGCCTGCACCTGCTGCAGCGCCTGCACCGGCATCAGCACCTGCAAAGAAGTAGTATGAATGATTAAGCATACCTTCTGCAGCCTTGACGGAATAGGTGAAAAACTTGAAAAACGCCTCTGGAGAGAAGGGATCCTCACCTGGGAAGACTTTACGGCTGCAGATAAACTGCTTGGCTTCAGCGATGAACGGAAGGGGCTCTTTAATAAGAGCCTCTTCCATGATAGTACCGAGCTTAAGGCCGGCAATGCGCAGTATTTTTCCGGAAGATTAAAGCGCAGGGAACACTGGCGCCTGTTTGATTTTTTCAGGGACGAGGCCGTATGCCTTGATATAGAAACAAACGGCCTGCAGCCGAACAGCGGCGGTTATGTTACCGTCGTGGGGCTGTATAATGGCTTTGACTATAAAAGCTTTGTCCGTGGTGAAAATCTGACTGCTGAGAATCTTAACCGCGAACTGCAGCACTATAAATGCATCATTACGTTTTACGGCGCAGCCTTTGATGTCCCTTTCCTTCTGAAAACCTTCCGGGGCGTACAATTCAACCTGCCGCATTTCGACCTCTGCTTTGCAGCAAAGAGGCTGAAAATCGACGGCGGGCTCAAGAAGCTCGAGGTTTCTCTCGGCATAGAGAGGGAAGAAGCTGTTCAGGGTCTTGACGGGTATGATGCAGTAAGGCTCTGGGAATTTGCGAGACGAGGGTCTGCTGAAGCGCGTGACCTTTTGATCAGATATAACAGGGAAGATACGGTTAATTTAATGCAGATTGCAGCAGTTCTGTACGAAAGGCTGAGGCAGTCTACCGGAATTGAGGAATTTCTGCCTTGTGGAGTTGCTTGAGCAGTTTTTCAATTACCTCTCTGTAGAAAAAGGGCTCTCAAAGAATACCGTTGTCTCCTATTCGACAGACCTCGAAAAATTCAGTTCTTTCCTGAAGGAGAGAAAAAGGCATCCGGGTTCTGCACGGAGGACCGACATCGTTGACTTCATCGAACTGCTCAGAAAAGAAGGTTACTCGACCTCGAGTATCAGCAGGTATATATCTTCGATCAAGGCGCTCTACCGATACATGCTGATCGGGAATATTATTGATGAGAACCCCGCTGAGAATATCCAGACCCCCAAAAAGTGGGAGCGGCTTCCCAAAGCGCTCAGCATCACGGAGATGCGGGAACTGCTCGATGCAAAGCTCTCCGGGCATACGGTCATGCGCGATTCTGCGATGATCGAACTGCTCTATTCATCGGGACTCAGGGTCAGCGAACTGATCGCCATAAAGCTCGGGGACATGCATTTCGATGCCGGCTTTATAAGAATTATCGGAAAGGGGTCGAAGGAGCGGGTTGTCCCGGTCAATGCAAGGGCGATACAGAAGATAAAGCATTATATAAATGATGAGCGTTCAGGAATGCTGAAGAAAAAGCAGTCGCAGTTCCTGTTTGTGACTGCACGGGGGAAGCCGATGACCAGACAGCGCTTCTGGCAGACCCTTAAGGCCATTGGAAAGCAGGCAGGGGTCGAACTTTCCCCTCATACCATACGGCACTGCTTTGCCACTCATCTGCTTGAAGGAGGTGCAGACCTCAGGTCAGTCCAGAAAATGCTCGGTCATTCAGACATTTCAACCACCCAGATTTATACAAAGGTCACAACAGACAGGGTAAAGAAGGTCTTCAAGAAGCATCATCCCAGGGCGTGATGCATTTATCTGTATATTTTTTTTAGACATATTGCTTATAGATTTATAAATTAATACAATCATACAGGGGGTTTCTTTTAAGCCCTAAATATGTTATCTTTTTAAGCTCAATTAGGAAATATTATCGACTTCATAAAAATTTTTAAGTTTTATAGATTCATAAAGATATGTTATAGATAGTAGTTTCCTTTTTGACCGGGTTATTTGATGTAAAACAATCCTTGTTTATATTTTCTTGCGATAAGAAAGGAGCTTTAACAAATGCTGATCATAGGGGAAAAACTGAGTATCATAGCCAAGAGGGTGAGAGAGGCTATGATGAAAAAGGACAAGGGGCCGATACAGGAGATTGCGCTCGCGCAGGCAAAGGTGGGGGCCGGCATGATAGATGCAAACATCGGGCCTGCTGAAGACGGCGGAGAAGAGCTGATGCAATGGATGGTCACCACAATACAGGAAGTGGTGCAGCTTCCCGTCTGCCTTGACACCACCAACGCTCAAGCAATAGAGGCCGGTCTCCAGGTTCATAACAGTGCATGGGGAAGGCCGCTCATAAACTCAACCTCTAACGATCCTGAACGATTTCCTATCCTCGAACTTGCGGCTAAATACAACTCCCTTGTTATTGGTTTGACCGTCGGCAAGGGCGGACTGCCTGCAGACGCCGAAGAACGGGCGGGCATTGCCGCAGAGATTATGGCACGTGCCATGGAATACGGAGTTCCCCTCGAAGACATCTATCTTGATCCGCTGGTGCTTCAGATCGCAACTTCCCAGGACCACGCAGTCAAGGTCATCGATGCAATAAAGATGTTCCAGGAGATGAACGACCCGCCGATGAAGACCGTGGTCGGACTGAGCAATATCTCCAATGGCTGTCCGAAGCACGTACGGCCTATATTGAACAAATACTATTTTATTATGCTGATGAACGCCGGTCTGACCTCTGCAATTGCCGATGCACATGAAATGGCAGAGGCAATGCACGAGAAGCAGCTTTTTGACGATGTGCTGGCAGGCAAAACGATCGACGATGCCAAGAAAATGGCTGAGATTACAAAGACAATTGATGTGATCAAGGGCAACACGCTTTATGCCCATTCATATCTTGAAATGTAAATTGCGTAATCCGTAATGCGTCAGCAGTTTTGAGACTCGTTACCATTACGCTTCGCTCATAACTATATCTGGAGGTTTATAATGGCTTTTACACCAGCGAAAGAAACATATTCCGGAAAGGTATATGGTGTCGGCATCGGGTCCGGCGACAAAACCGCGACATTCGGCGGGGAAAATGTCCTGCCCTTTCATTCATTCGAGGG
>JBBIUL010000015.1:0-16909 GCA_037440265.1 Nitrospira sp.
CCTCCGTGCTGTTTTTTATTTAAAGAACTTTTTAGCCTGTTCTATCTGCCTCTTAATCTTTCCTTTCTGCCGACAAGAAAATATGCAACCGAGAGCAGAATGGAGATTACCGTTGCCAGCATGTACGCAGGGTTACTGCCCGGTGATGGCGAAGCAGAAGGGCCTTTGAAGGCAATCCCGAATACTGCGATAATGAACGAGATCAGAATAACCACTAACCAGATGAGTTTGCTGCTGCCCTTAAACTCACCGGTTACAATATCAAAAAACGCTACTGCTGAAAGCACCACGCCAAACCCGAGCAAACCTGCATCCATCGAGGCAAGAATCACCCAGAGGATCACGGCAACAATTACTACCGGCAACGCCTTTTTCATAATTAACGGACCTCCTCAAATGCAGAAACATATACATAGTGGTTTTGTATAAATCCGAAATACTCCCTTTTGTAAACAAGATGGATTTCAAGCTGATACCGCTTTCCGGGCTTGAGCACCCCATAGTCATCGCCCTTTATTCCGGCAATGTGATAAAACGGACCGGACTTTGTCATGCCCCGCAGATCCAACAGTGACCCAGCCCCATAAGGACTGCCGACAGTGATAGAAATTTCCTTCTTCAGAGGAGGCATCAGCGGGCCGAACTTTTTTAATTTCTCAAAATCAACTTCCTCTTCATCATTTTCTTCAGACAAGACATAATTTTCAGGCTTCATAGCCTTGATCCGTTCGAGTTCAGCCTTCAGTTCAGTAATCCTTTTCCTGAACTTCTCTGCATTGCCCTGCGGTCCAACCCCTCTTTCCGCGATCTCAAGCCGCTCTTCATATCCCTTCAGTTCAAGCTCGATGGCCTTCACAGTCGCCTTAAGACAGCCCTGTCTGATTTCGGTTTCACCTTCCTGGGAAAGCACCGAGGAAACTCCGAGGAAAAAGAAAACCACCATGAATAATAACACCCCGGAAAAAGGTTTTCTCATAATCAACAAGCCTCCTTAATCATTGAAGCATAAATACACTTTGAACCGCTGTCTTATCACTTTCGAAATTATTGCACAGCCTTTTCATCCGCAGGTCACTATAGTTCCCTCGGAGCATCTCCCTGAATATTAAAAAAAACATTCACGTCCTGGTTCGGATATGACGTGCCCTGGCATGTGATTGTAGTGAATCTTACTTTAACCAGCCAGTTCCCGGGCTGCTGGGGTGTCCCGACAATATTCCAGTTGTCCAGCTTTAATCCGGGCGGAAGATACCCTTCAACAATAGATGGTTTATCTGAGTACCATGTAACCGGGCAGTTGGCACGCGCCTGGGCTACCATATGAAAGCCGGCCTTGCCGGAAGTGTTGTCATAGTAAATAGTAAGCTGCTGGAGTTTATTGAGCCGCTCTCTCCGAAGATTGGCATTGGTTGTCTGAGAATTAGTATTAGTTGTCTGAGGCTGAGGCACAGCACAGGCGACAATCAATGCGGCAACTGCAGCATAAAAAATCAAAAACAAAACCCGTCTGAATGTGATCATGGACAATGACCTCCTTAGTTTTGGTTTTTATCGTAATTGAACCGGCAAATTATTCAAGCAATGGCGGCGGCATATGGAGCCGGCTGCCGCCTCCGCACTTGTTATAACAGCCCTCCCGGTAATCACTGATACAGTCCCTGAGGCATGAAATCTCTTCCATGCTCTTGTTCATTCTGAATGAAAACTCTTTCACTTTCATGGAGTATTCGTCATTCTGCTTATTCAGATAACTGATCTTTCGCCAGCTGTAACATTCCGCAATGATATTGGTATAGGCCTCAACACTCATCCTGTAATGGCTGAAAGGTCTGGATACAAACCCGGCAAGCCATGAAAGGCCTTCAATGATCTTTTCATAATCTTCATCTTTTGATATGTCCCATGCATGCAGGTCATACGTAGTCTTTACTGCCTCAAGACCGTTTACAAGGTTTTTATTGTATTCTGCAAGCTTCTTTTCACGTGCAAGCCATTGCCGTGCTGCGCGGTACCGTTCTCTTTTGGCAGGATCGGCAGTGCTTGCAAGCAGGTCTGCTGAACGCATGGATTGTTTCTCGATCTCTTTCAGCCTTTCCTTAAGGATATTGTCAAGCTTATAAGTCCCGTAATCAAATGGCAGTCCGGCAAGATACTCGATCCCTTTGTCCCAGGTATCATTCACTGCATCGTCAACCGTGTTCTGCCAGGTCTCCAGCTCCGAGTTATTGATAAGAAGCGATTTTGTAAAGACCTTCAGATGGGATTGTATTTTTTTGACATTCCACTCAAGCTCACTGATCTTTTTCCTTGCCTGCTGAAGTTCCTGTTCTTTCGAATATTTTTTTAGAAAGGACGGATCATAATCAAGTCTCTGCTCTGATAACAATAAATTAACGAGGGTGATCTGCTGTTTAAACTCTTCGAGTTTTCGGTTATAGGTCTCTATAGCTGTCAACAGCTGCTTCTTGCGCAGGCTGCAGTCCTGTATCCTGGCGCTGTCGTTTGATGATACGCGGCTGCAGTCAGCGTTGAGCGTCCTGATGTCTGACTCAAGGGCTGTCCGGTCTTGGTCCAGGGATTGTTTGAAAGACTTAAGCCTCTCGTAATCTCTGCTGTTTATGCCGGAAGGGACAGTACCGGACGATTCGATGGCAACCGCAAGGACAGTATCACAGGATGCCAGAAGAGTAAAGATGCCCCATGCAAGCATGACAAATAAAATTGTTCTTTTATCTCTGTGAATTGTTTTTGACATCTGGCGCCTTTTTCAGTTCAACCTCAATAGAAAAATTAAGAAAATTTTCCTGGTTTTTCAAGTCGTTTAATTCCTTTTTGACTGTCTGTATTTCTGTCTGGTTCTTCAGGGGTTCTTTCTGGAGTTCATTCATTTTGGTTTCTGTATCATTACGCTTTTTTTTCATGGTGGTCTTGATATTTTCGAGTGCTGCTATCGCAGGTGTCCTGTTGGCCGGGGTGATCACAGGCTCTTTATAGGTTTGAAGCGGATTATACGCAGGTGCAGGACGCGGCAGGCTGCCGGACGAATTCCCCGGAGTGTCAAAGCCATGTCCAGCCTGTACTCTTATCCCCTCATAGCCTGATGTATTCATCTGATGTTTGCGGACCTCTTCTTTTGCCCGATTGAGATTCTTAACCAGCGTGGGATTATGTGGACTGTACTGAAGCGCCTCTTCAAAACTTTTCACCGCGCAGTTCCAGTCTCCCTGCCTGAAGCATTTTATTCCTTTCTCGTTCGCGTAATTCATGGCATTGACACGCTTTTTTTCCCGTTCTTCCGGAGAAGGGCCTGAAGGAGCCGGTCGGGATGGAGATCTTCTGTCGTCGTCTTCAGATCCCGCATTGTCGCATCCTTCCACGCATTGAGGATTGCCGACAGGCGGGACATATCCCAAACTTCCGCCTGACATCCCTACGGCCTGTTCCAGTGCTCCTGCCAGCGCATGGCCGGTGATCAGAAGGATTGCCAGGCAACAACGGACAAAAACGAGAAATGCTTTTCCTCCTCTTTCTTTCATATTTTCCCGCCTTTATGTTTACTCAGAATTGCAACAATCTCTGCATACCCCCTCTGTTCTGCCAGATCAAGAGGGGTATTGTTTCTCCTGTCTTTAACATCCTGCTTCGCCCCTTTTTCGACCAGTATCTTCACGATATCGGCAAACCCGAATGCAGCAGCGGCATGGAGAGGGCTCCCGCCATGTGAGCCGATCACATTGACATCTGCACCGGCGGCAATGAGTATTTTTACCGTTTCTATGTTCCCTTCTTCCACTGCCACAAGAAGAGGTGTATCGCCTTTCTTGTCTTTTATATTCACATCAGCGCTTTTTTCAATAAGCAGTTTGAGGATTTCTGCATTCCCGTTTCTTGAGGCAGCCCTGACAGGTGAATATCCGTACATGTTCTTTGCATTCACGTCAGAACCTTTTTCCAGCAACATCTTCACTATTGCTGAGTGCTGCTGATGAACAGCGGCAAAAAGGGGAGTATTCCCTTCTGCGTTTTTTGCGTCTATGGCAGCGCCATGCTCCAGCAACATCCTGACAACATCAGGATGTCTGTAATGGGCTGCGTTATGCAGAGGGGCTATATGGTATTCATTATCATGAAAATTCACATCAGCCCCGTACTCAATAAAATTCCTGACTATGTTAGGGTCGCCGCCCCCCTGATTAAGATAGAGCAGGAGCGCCTCGGACGGTGAGGCTTCCGAAGGGGCTTTTGTTTCGCAGAGGTTCCTGCATGCATCCATACTTTTGAAAACATCCTCATAGCAGCCCCAAACCTCCCGGCATTTTCCTGCCGCAGCGTCAAAATAGATCACATGGAAATTCGCCTTGCAGGTTCCCTCCCTTGGTATAATTTCGCAGGGCTCCGGCAGATTGCTGGGCCTGCCCGGTTCAGCGCTTTCCCCGGCTCCCGCAAAGTCTAAAGAAAGGTATTGGAGAGCTAAAGAGATGACTGCAACAAGGATTATCAGTCGGGACTTTTTGGTGATAGAGGATATGCCTACCATTTCTTCTCCATTATCTCGGCGCGTTTTCTGCTGTATTCCTCGCCGCTGATGAGTCCGTCCTTTTTGAGCGCCTCAAGGTCGCGAAGCCTCTGTATCGGGTCCCTTTCCGTATCACCTTCCGGAAGTCCTGATTCTGTATCGATATCGATCATGGACAGTCCTTTTGAACCCCTGAGGTTCTTGACATGATAGACCAGCATAAACACGATAGCCCCTATAAAAGCAGTAAAGAAAAGGGGCACTAAAATCTTAAGAGCAGGTTCATCTCCCCTGAAAATTTCGGCAAGACTGATGACTGCGAAGCCTATGCCGAACAGAAGCATGAATATCAACACAACGATTGACCCTTTCGAGAGTGTTTTGCTCGGTTTAACTTTTATGGTGCTCATATGTTCATCCTTTCATATCTAAGGGGGTTATCAAACACCTCTAAATACTCCTGCCATCTGCCTTGGCAAACCATAACCCTATATAATATTGTTCAATCCTATCAATAATACCAGAAGTTATTCAGTGCTGCATTCTTCAGTTGCCATGCCTCGCCGGTTTTTTCCATTACGATAAAGTACGAAGCGCCTGTCAAACCGCTTGAACTCGCCACATAAAACAGGGCGCTGCTCATATCGGCACTAAAGCCGACCCTTGAGAGATATATGATCCCGCCGGCAAGCGGGTAACTGCGCATAAGCTCCTGTGCAAAGCCTTTGCCGAGACCGCCTTTCTTTCTTATTTCTTCCATTCTTTCTTCAGTAAGTATTGTTACCGTATTGACCAGTATCTTGTCCTTCAGCCAATATTCCTTTGTGTTTCTGCTGGTATAACTTTCGATCAAAGAGACATCCATTGTGCCGAATGATTTCTCAAGACTTTCGATGGTTTCACGGGGAATTTTCTTGCCTCCGGAAGTCTTTTCATAGACAAGACCGCCTCCTGCAGGGAAATCGAGCGGCACCGGAGAGTCAATCGCAGGCTTCTTCTTTGTTCTGAAAAAGTCAGTATATACTCTGTATTCTTCTTCAGTTATTTCATCCCTGTTTACGGCCCCTGCCTGTACGGTTGCCATTGGTTTGAATGAATGAAGCACCTTGTCAAACAGCGCTCCGTATTGCTCTGCAGCGCTGGCAGGAGCATTATAGAGCAGGACAAAAAACCCTTCCCGAGCAGGAAAAACAACATATCGCTCCAGGGCATCGACCTTTGCATCCCCTATTCCTGCTATCGGGAACCTCGGTGTTTTTATCTCAAATGTCTTTGCCGTCATACCGGAGATGGTTATATCCTGAACAGGGGTATGCTCAACGCCTTTTGGCCACGAAGGATTCAGCTTGTCAAAGATAAATCTCTCGGGTGTCCTGTGTCTTTCGGCATAGTATGCTATATCAATCAAAACATACTCCAAGCCGGCAGGGGCGGGCGCCCTGAGTCTCACGCCGTATGTAAAGAATCCTTCATCCTTTCCCCAGTTGGAGGGAATTTGGACTGTGAAATATTTTTCTTCTGATAGAAAACTGATGAATTCAGATTTCTCCGCTGCAAAGGCAGTATTGGGCAAAACGATATGAGCAGCCTTTCTTTTGAAATACGGGTCATTTGTTCTTGTCATTACAGCAAATACAACAAAAAGGATCACAATAAAAAGGAAAACGAGAAGCATATTTGCCCGCAGCCTGAAAATCGAGGCGATAAAGCCGGGAGGGTTGTTGTCCTGCTTTATATATTTGCTGCCCTGCGTGTTATAGAGCACCATAAGTCCGGTCAGAGGACCGATGACAGGGATGACTGCTGCAGCCATCACCATGTAGAATCGCGCTATTCCTAAAGGCCTGCAGCCTCTGCCACTCAGTTCCTGATATACGCCTGAGACAAATATCAGCCAGTAGAAAGGATATAACACACTAAAGAATAAACCGGCGCCTGAAGCCGGCATCATGCCGGTGATCAGGGCAGTAGCATGGCTGAGCAGTGCCATAACAAGGCTGTTTCTTCCAAAGCTGGTATAGGCTATTTCTCTCATAATTCCCCTTCCACTTTATCCATGTTCAGAAAACTTCTGTTGTGTTGTCCTCTCTGAGTTCGATTACATATGTTCTATTCACGTGAAACATTAACGATAATCCTTTCGAGCAATTCTTTCGCCTGCTGGTTCTTCTCTGTTGCGAGCGTCGTCTTGAGAGTGGCCAGGGCAAGTTCACCCATGTTTTCAAGATAAAATTCTGCCTTCTGCCACCGATGTCCTTTCAGGTCATCAATAAGAGACTGCATTGCATCCGGACTTCCGAGTGCCGCGTCCATCGCACGGCGCACACTTACGTCTTCCTCCTTCTGAAAAGCGTCGTTGACGGCCGACAGCCCTTTATTGTCCCTTAATTTCGCCAGCGCTATGGCGGCTATAGCGCGAACTTCAGGATTCTTGTCGGCAAGCAGTTTGATCAGCGGTTCCACTGCATAGGGGTTCATGTGTTTCCCAAGCGCAGTCGCTGCATTCTGGCGCACATCCTCTTTTCTGTCTCGGAGCGCTTTGACAAGGGGCTCTACACCTCTCTGGTCTTTGATCTTCCCGAGCGCCTCAGCAGCACCGCTTCGCACGCCTGGATCCCGATCACCGAGTGTTTTGACGAGCGGTTCGACCGCTCTGATATCCCTGATCTCCCCGAGCGCCCATACCACAGACGGGCGCGGCGAACCTTCATCAGAAAGCATCTTAGCGAGAGGTTCAACTGTCTCAGGATCTCCAATGTGTCCAAGCGCCTGGACCGCTGCTATCCGCACAGCCGGCTCGGCATCACCAGCCGCAATAAGCAGCTTCGGTGCCGCCTTCCTGGCTCCTATCTTCCCCAGCCCCACGGCCGCTGCCATCCGGACCCGCCATTCAACGTCCGACAGCGATTTGGTCAGTGCTTCCACAGCATCTGCAGACATCGTATCGCCAAGCGCCCAGACAGCCTTCTCGCGAATAGCTGCATCTTTGTCCCCGATTTGCTCGATCAGCTTGACCATATCATTTTTTGCCTGTTTAGCATCCGGCTGAGACTGAGCATATCCATGCATGCCTGCAAGCATAATAAAAACAATCCAGAAAGTCACAATGTTTTTCATTCTCATTCAGTCCTCTTGATCATTCTTTGTCATTTCCCATGAAAAAATAGCCATTCCAAGAAATATCTTCAAAGGGTTTCATCACCGATGAAACCGAAAATACATGCCAAGCGCTCCTATCTGGGTTTCCGTTCTTCTGCCATTTTTTGAGCCCTGACAAGTTGCTCAGGAGAAAGCCTGCGGGCGACTTTATCCCTTGCAGCGGCCGCCTGCTTCCGTTCCATCTCGAAGTCCGTGCGCATGGATGACAGGTTATACCACATATGGGCCAGAACCAAATCCTGGGATGCACCCCATCCATGCTCATACATTTCTCCAAGACAAAACTGGGCTGATGCACGATGATCCATGTCTGAGGATTCCGCAGCCTTGCGGCACCATTTCATAGCCTCTCCATAGTCACGCACATTCCCTTCACAACCGCCATCTCTGAACAAATCACAAAGGGTTAATTGTGCACTGCTATTGCCTTGTTCCGCTGCTTTGCGAAACCACTTCGCTGCTTCTGTATCGTTGTAACATACGTTCCACAGGCCAAGAAGAATCTGCGCTGTCACATATCCGGACTCGGCCGCCTTCCTGAGTTCTCTCTCTGAAGTTTCATAGTCTTTAGCCTTATGAGCCGCCTGGTATTTTTTGAAAGACTCTTCACCAGTATCAGCCAGGACAGTACCAGTGAAAAACACTGAGAACACAAAGATACATGCAAAGCAATAAACCAATCTGCCAATAAAATGCTTGAGCCACAACCATTTGCTGAATTGCATTAAATGCATGCTCTTCACTCCTTCCACCACTTCTGATCATCTCTACCTTCTTTTTCCGGATCGGACAGGCTGACTTCCACCACCTTCAGTTCAAATCCTTTCGGGATGATCACTGAGATACGGACTTCATTCTTTATATTTTCGTTGGCAAATGACTTGATGAATATGGGTGCAGAGTAGATCGTCTCTAATATCGGCTTATCGAGCGGGCAGTACATTAGGGTCTGCATCACATATCCATCCAGAAAATATTTGTCATGCCAGCCGGCGCCATCCCCTGAGACCAGCACATGTTCCAAAACAACTGCTCTTTCATTGCAATCCTGCCTGAATTCTTTTTTCATCAGACCGATTTTCACGCCTCTGACATTGTTGGCAGCAACAAGCTTCTCAACATACTCATTCCGGGAATCTTCAACCTTTAGCCCTTCAGCAAAGGCTGCTGAGCTGAACAACAATACTCCGGCAAGGACTGCACATAACAATCTGCTCATAGACTTTCTCCTCTTTCGAATTAACAATAGCCTGCTATTTAGGAAAAAACCACAGGATATATCCGCACCGGTCGCAGATGTAGTTGTCTGCCTCGCGGTTAGCCCAGTCAAGCTCCCAGAAGGTCATGCCTGCTGTATTCATCAGCGTCTTCCGCCTCCAAAACTCATCATGCCCGCAGATGGGACACTTCATGTCCCTTCCGCCCGCCTCATATTTCTCTGCCTTTTTCTTCTTTGCCATATGGCCTCCCTCACTACTTCATTCTCATAAAAATCAATCCGCATTATTCAAGTCCGGTAACAGTCATATCCTTTGGATATTCCACCCGGAATTTTAATGCAAGATTCTTCTTTTCGCCGGAGGCCAGCTTTACCTTCCAGGTGATTATCCCTTCTGATGATATTTCTGCTTCATCCTTGCCGGGAGCCTCAAGAAAAACCTTGATCTTTTCATTTCTTGAGACCGGGAAATGGTCATGAAGGGAGATCATTATTTCCTTGTCCTTTGTATTGGCAAGCTCATGCCTGTATGCATAGTTCACCTTTGTTTCTTTTGATATTAATCCCGCATATTCGGTGAACTTCTTTTCTAATTTCCTTTCGATCTTTATGCCCTCATCAATGCCAAGGGACAGTTTCATCTCCTCATCCGGGGAAATGGTCTTGCCGGAAGAAACAGCGCTCACAAATCTGCCGTCAAGAAAAACATTCATCTTTCCTTCCAGGAGAGGAAACAGGAACGGATTCTTGAAGTGAGCCTTGAGATATGCGTATTTCGAGAGTTTCGGGATGGCAAAGTAGCTGAACTCTGCCTCTTTTTCCGAAGACGCGACCAGCACCCGGTGCGGCTGGCCGTCTGACGGAACGGTGACCTTTTTGGGGATTATAAAGCTGAATGACGTTGTTTCAGCCTTCACCTGCGTCTCCTGAAATGGCATATCAAGTTCAGGCATGGGTACGCTTTTGCTTAACGACCTCCCGGATGCTTCTTTCATAAAACGATAATGGTCCTGGGGCTCCGGTATCGCCAGCTGATATTCATCGACAATCCAGTCAGTCAGGTCTGCAGGTGCCTTCGAATCATAGGGTTTTGCTGTTGAAATCTCGACATTCACATCAGTCCAGTCCTCGCCTGTCCCCTGTTTTATGGTCGCAAAATAACTCATATTGATTTTGGCTGCACTGGAATCCGCCCTTAGTTCATAGAGCGGTGCCCATCCGGCCTTGTTTACAACATAGGAAAAGACAAGGGTGATCTCCTTGTTTTCATCTGGTGACATGAGAGATATCTGAATGCTTTTGCTTCTGTCTGAGGAGCGCAGGTTTTTTATTTCATTTTCTATCGTTGCCTTCTCCTCCTGCAGTTTTTTCAGTTTGTCATCGATTGCTGCGGTCCTTTCGTAATTCCCTGCCAGCGTTTTTTCGAGAAACTTTGCGTGGGCCTCAACCTCTGACTGCGTGACCTTCTGGTTTTGTGAGAAGGGGATGACTTTTTTCAGGAATTCGTTCGCGCTCGTTATGACTGAGATCTCATTCGTGCCTGCCTTAATAAGTTCATTTACGCTGTCAAGCCTTGACTGAAGACTCTTCACCTTCTCCTGAGGGGCCTTCTTCAGATAGGTCTCAGCGACTTTTACCTCAGAGATTCTCGCCGAAGATTTTCCTTCGATGCTGACCTGCACCGACTGGTCAACCAGGTGCGGCGCAAGTTCAGTAATCCTGACAACATTCTCACCCTTTTTTAGGATAACCCGGGCTTCCTTTTTGATCATTGCGCTGTCGGTAAAGACAACAATGTTCCTGATCTTCGAGGACGGCTCGATTTCTACGGGCAATGCCCATGCATTGGAGAGGAAGGCGAGTGCTGCACAAAGGATCAGCAGACTGCTGCCAAAAATAATTCTTTTCATGTTTTTCTCCTTTTACTGCCTGGATAAATCATAGTCAAAATATATTCCTGAACATTGTTTTATTCAATTGTTCAATCTCCCGGTTTAAACGACTTAACCACCTCTTCAAAAACAGGGAGGTATTTTTCATAAAACTCACTGGGGCTTTTATATGCCAGCACATAAAAGCCGTCCCTTGCCTTCACCACGATAAACTTTGCCTTCAGCCAATATTTCGTGGTAAAGAGCGGGCCTCTCGGTATGTCCTGATACACCTCGTAGGCATACTCTTTTGCCTCTCTGCCATTGAATTTTATATCCTTTGGCTTTTCGTATCGTGACCTGTCACTGTCCTGTTTTTTCTGGGCATGTTTTTCATAATCCGCTGTAAAACGTTCAAAGGTTTTTTTCTGATTGTTGTTCTTAGTGTAATATCCGGCATAAATAAAGGGTTTTGGGAGGAAATACCTTTCTCCCTCCTCAGGTTTTGTGTCATCCGGTCTTGTTAATGTAATCTCATAAATGCCTGCCTTTTCATCCCCTTCCTTATCACGTTCCATTTTCCATCTGACCGGGATCAGGCATGAAAAGTACTTGTTGTCCATCTCAAATGTCTCATAAGGTTCGGGCCTTATTTCCCTGTACTCCGGGAAGTTAAAGGTGAAGTGTTTTTCAACGATGCTGAACAGTGATTCTTCCGATGGTTCTTCTGCGGATAACGAATAGACCGGGTTCGTCAACGAATAGGTATAATTTCCCTTTATCCCCAGATCTTTTTCCATAACAAATAAAATCAGGGTCCCGCTGAACTGAATAGCCTTGCACTCATCAGGCTTCACCCTCCTGATCGTGAGGACATAATGCGGCATCCTCGACGTTAATCCCTTCTCCTGTTTTACATCCACCTTCAATGAGTCCTTTGACGTACATCCCCCGCTTCCCACGCTGACGACAAACTGGTTTGGCCCCATAAGCAGCTCATCAAGGACTACGGCTCCTGTCTGCCGCGGGCCATGAGAATATCCTGCATACGATGTTGTAATCAGAAACAAAACAAAAAAACCCGCTGCAAAAAAAATGGTCTTCCCGGTTTTTTTCATGTTTTTCTCCTCTGTTCCTGACTGTTAGACAAAATCCTTTTCAAAAAGTTCCCTGCTACCTTCTTCATTCATTTTTCCCTTTCACATAAAAGAAACTATGCTTTCATTCATACTCATAAACTCCGTTTCAACCGGTCCTAAAAGCATCGCAGAAGCCCTAGGTAACGTCCGATTCTTTCTGTATCAATATCTTTTTCTGAGATACCGTGCATTGCAGCAGTAATGCTGCCATCGCCCTTTACATTCTTGAATCCTGCGTGAAAGAGGGCACTTAATGCCTTCTGTTTTTCAGGCCAGGAGAAATAGTGAGCCGCCGCTGCAGGATTATCGGTCCTCAGCCGAAGGACTTCGTCCAGCTGGGGCACATGAAACACGGTCTCTTTGAGGCTGTCAAATGACAGGGTCCGGAAGAGCAAGCCGGTCCTGGGTTCAATAGTGAAGCGGAAGCCGGGATCTCGTTTCCTCTGCAAAAACAACTTGCCGGGAGATGGCAGAAATTCTGTGAAATCATCCCCCAATGTCGTCTTATTGACAGGCACCATCCAGACCCGCTCCTCCACACCATCATAATAGCGTTTCATATATGACCTGCCCAGCATGAAAACAGCATTCCCCCCGAGTCCCTTAGCCATTTTTTTGGCTGCCTTGTAGCGGAAGGATTCAAAGGCAAAATAGTAAGCAAAAACAGCAGCGAGCAGGATGGAAAATAGAATATAGATAATCATAAGCTCCGGTGTTTCACCATAGAAATGCTCAGCCTTTCCAACCGTAAAGTCTCACCAGCGGTCTCACCTTTCGTAATTTTGCTATAACTGTCAATATGGCTCATAACTATTTGCCGGAAGCTACAAACAACCTCTCAAATACATCCATAATCTTCGTTTCTTTCTGAGGACATATACCGGCTGCTCCTATGGTAAACTCCTGATTTTTCCCTTCAGCAGATGATGCGCATATGGTGTAGTCATTGCCGCAGTCTTTTTGGGCAGCGCTGACGGAGTCCCAGCATTTGTTCGAGCTGCTGCAGTATATATTCTTTCCCGAAGGACAACAGGCACTATTGTCACAACAGCTTTCACCGGATTTGCACTTGCCTGAGCCGCAGGGAAAATCAGCATGGACTATAGGCACTGCCAGAAGAACACCAAGCAACATTGCCATCGACATCATCATTCTCTTCATCTTTGCAGCTAAGGATAAACAGATTTGAGTAAATAAAGCAGTTCTTTTCATGTTTCCCTCCCAATCATTTATTTGTTTCAACCAATCTCTTGCCAACCAAATCAAATTGTCTCAGGTATTTCTGACTTGGACAGCATGACGGGTCATCGGGTTTATGGGCTAAAACATCCAGAGTGATCCTGCCCTGCTCAATCGATAAGGACTCAACTCTGATCCTGTCCCCAATAACAATCGAATTCGTCTGACTGATTGCCCCGTTTCCTGCAAGCAATGCCGTAAGTTCATAAAAAGTCCCGCTGCCCATGCCATGGCTTGAAAGTATTATTGCTGCATCATCATTTCCATCGCTGTCCATATCGCCGATCGCATAATGCTCAAGTCTTGCCGTAATAAAATCATCAGGATTGCTGCCGGCATTGTAAAATCCGTCCTTGAGTTCCACAAACCCCTTTACAAAGGACAGGTGATATCTGAAATTTTTTATTTGTGAGTCGTCCAGGGTTTTGTTATTTGTATTCTCCTGACTTATGGAAATGGCACCATGAGGCAACGCTCGCGCATCCTGCAGCTCCAGAAAGAAATGCAAGACAGGCAGGATGGCTAAGCTCATCAAAGCAATAGAAAGAGAATTCCTGCCTGACATCAATCTCAAGATACGTGTGCAGAACAGCTGCATGAATCACTTAACCTCATGTGCTTCCAGTTGAAATCCTTTGGGGATTACGACTGAAACACGGACTTCATGCTTCACGTTTTCATTTGCGAACGACTTGATAAATACCGATGCCGAATAGATTGTCTCTGTCACCGGTTTATCCAGCGGACAGTGCATTTTTGTCTGTGTTACATGAGCATCCATAAAATATCTGTCATACCAGCCGTCGCCCGATCCCGAAACCCGGACATGATCCAAGGACATCATGCGTGTATTGCAGTCATTACGCACAATTTCTTTTGACAGCCTGAGTTCCACCCCTTTTACATCCTTGGCGGTCACAGACCTGGAAACATATTCACCCGCAGCATCCTGAACCTTAAGCCCTTCGGCAAAAGCTGTGGAGATGGACAGCAATACTACAGCAAGGACTGAACAGAAAAACGTTCTCATACTTCTCTCCTCTCTTAAGTTGTTTTCATCATTTTTTCCTGCGCTGCCGTTTTAAAGACCTTTTTGGGCAAATCGCCCCTTTGAGAGCCGGAGTCCCCTTTCAGTTGCACTCGTTTGCGGTGCATTATCATTTCCTGAATTCCCTGTTCAGCCATTCAAAGGGGATCGTCGCATTGAAAAAGATAAACCCTGAATCACCGGTTTTGCGGTCAACCACATTGAGTTTGTCATACGTTTGACCTGAAGCATTGACGGTCTGCTGGCCCTTACCTGCCAATCCGAGGATCTCGAGGATAACATACTCCTCCCTCGTGTTTATGACAAGAAATGCCCCTTCGGTGTCCAATCCGGTCCCGGAATTGAGGATCGAATCGATCAGCCCCTTTGATATAAAATGATGGAACTCGTACTTTTTCTGGTTTTTCAGCTCCCGGTGGGCAATCCTCGCTATAAAATGGGCATCAATATCCACAAAGTTCTTGTCCATGATCGCCTCTGCAGACTTAATGGCATCTTCATAGCGTTTTTCCTGCAGCGCCTTGAACATGGCGTCCTTCGCGCTCTCATCAGCGCCGTATGGCTTGTAATCTCCTGTCTTTGTGTAAGCAAGTCTGAGTGCCTTGAAATCAACCGACCGGTCAAAGTCCTTAGCCTTCGCAAGCAGGATGGGATATTCATCAGCAGCCTTCTTGTCAATTTCTCCTTTCTCCGCTGCTTTTTTCTCTCCGGCTGCAAGGCCTGCCGTACTCAGCAACAGGCTGAGCAGAATAAGTAAAAGACTGATTCTCTTCATCTTTCCATCTCCTTCCTGAACAGATTAGACATTACAAGGCACTGTTTTGTTCCCATATCGTAATGGTCATCAGGAACAAAGAAGAACAGCTCAGGCTAAACCTTGTCTGGTGGTCTTCTGTTTTCTCCCGATTGTAAAATAGGCAATTGCACCGATAAATGGCACGAGCACGACAGCAAGCAGCCATATTATTTTGTTGTTGCCGGTGAAGTCACTCTTAAGGATCTCAAACAGTGCCCTCAGCCAGATAATAAACATGCTAATGAATATCAATAAAAATGAAACAATCAGTACTTCATAAATCCCAAATGCATTCATACCCCAATCCTTTCATTGCACTTCCGGCGCTCATAACCGATGCCGTAAGCAGCCATCCATTGTTAGTTAGCAATACATGTGCCAAATTACCAAACCACCCTGAGTTCTTCTTAATAAACAAAGCTTATGCCTTACAAACAATATCCTTCCTCATATGCTGCGTTTGCTCGAAGCATATTTCAGCTTAACCGCATATAAATTAATTTCGATATTGAACATCGTCAAGTCGACCGGGTGTCGACTTTATTGAAAAATATGTCGACTTTCCTGTAAACTCCCTTGAAAGGATAAACGTTCAGACTTAAGTGAACAGGATAAAAAGGGCCTTACCGCTGTCTTTTTTTGTATTCTGGCTTATTTCTTTCCCTATGAACGGGTTTTTATCACAGGGGATCTCAGGGAACGGGAGTCTGATTTATTTTCTTTTGCCCCATACCATCTCCCTTTTTGTCCTTCCTCATCTCATAACCCATCAATATATTGACAGATATGCTAAGTTGTCCCTTGTACTTACCGTTTTTCTGACAGTGCTGATCCCCTTTTTGCAGGCTTATTCAAAGCTCTTCCTGTTTTTGTTGGGTATAACAGGGGCGCTGGCATTCCTGAGAGTCTTGACCATTATTAAGGAATCCGATGATCCGGCTTTTTCTGCAGGGGCAGGAATTGCCATTGGCAATATCCTTGTATTTCTGCTTTCTTTCAGTGCTGCAGGGCTCCATTTCAATTTCTTTATCATCAGCCTCCCACTGCTGTTTTCCTTATATTTTTCGGCTGGTTATTCAGAACACAACCAGACTGAAGGGTTAAGGAAAGACTTACTTTTCGTTTTTGGTTTTTATCTTATCGGTGGGCTTTTTTACGGCTCCATCATGCCGCAATATGATGCTTTAGCAATCCTGAAAGGTTCTGAACTGCTTTCCTATGTGCTTGCTGCAGTGACAGGAATAACCCTGATACGCAAAGAAAGGGAAATTGTACTGGTTATGGGGATAATGCTCAGTGCTGTCGCGTTTTCACTCATGCTTTTTCAGAACAAGTTCCTCACAAATCTCAGTATGTTTTCAATACAGGCGTCTTTTGCGTTTGTTGATATATACATCATCTGCCTCCTGATCGTTCACGGGGGTTCCCTGAGGGTCTTCGGATATGGATTCGGCACTGTCTGCCTTGCAATAATGGCAGGGGAGGCCTTCGCAAGTCATACAAAAAACTTTTCAAATATCCTGATAGCAACTGGCAACATCATTTTGATTACAACGGTTATGATCCTTTATGTAACCGGGAGGGAACAGAAGCCGTCACTCATCGCTGGCAGGATCAACAGAAACGGGGTCAAAGAACCAGGAGATTTGGATGCAGTACTCGAGAGGCTCTACGAACCATTTCAAAAGAGGTTGTCTGACAAGGAAAGACATGTGCTGCGTCTCATTGTATCAGGCAAAACATATAAAGAGACAGCGGAACATATCGGCATATCTGAGTCAACCGTAAAAACCTACATAAAAAGGATATGCGAAAAACTGGGCGTTGACGGGAAAGACAAACTCATGGAAAAACTCTCAAGGGCAGTGTCAACCCTTCAGACGCACTGAAGAAAAATGCTGCACCGGCTCATGGAACCTTTA